>JBEBGK010000521.1:0-3582 GCA_040081515.1 Chthoniobacteraceae bacterium | reverse complement strand
AGCGTCCTGTTCTTCTCCTTCGCGTCGTCGCGTTCCTTCTTCAGGCGTTCGTTGTCCTCCTTGAGGAGCGCGAGGGCGTCATTGGCGCCCTGGACGGCGGCGAGCAGCTTCTTCACCTGCTCCCGCTCCGTTTCCAGTTCCAGGGAAATGCGGGCGAGGTCCTGCTTCAGGCCGGAACTGGTGCGGAATTGCGAAATCGCGAACACCACGCTGCCCAAGGCAACCGCGATGGCGACGGGGAGGAGCTTGTTCATGGCGGCAAATCTAACCCCGGTCCGGACGGGACGTCGAGGCGGGCGTGATCCAAAGTGAGTCCTCCCTCGAGCGTTGCGTCTGCTCATTCGTGATCTGGATCGAATGCGGAATCAGTCTCTCCCGGGCAGCGGCGGCGGGCGGGGGATCGGGATGAAGATTACGCACGGGAATTTTGAGACCTGCGCAATGGAGGGACAGGGGCGCTGCGGCAAAAGTAGTCTGGGGCTTCAGCCCGTGCGACCGCCCGAACCCGAATGGCACACCGGATCGCGACAGACGCCGCAACGGGCTGAAGCCCATTACTACTTTGGCGTGTCCCGATTGAGCGGGATGTGAGGACTTGGCGGATGGCCCGGACTGGATTAAGAAACGGTGCGATGTCCCGGCTCATTTTTTTCATCTTCCTCCTCGCCGCGATCCCCTGGACGATCGCCACGTGGTGGCAGATGCGCCGTTCGAGAAGCACACGGGAACGGGCGTGGGTCGGCCGGGTGAGCCTCGGGATCTGGCTCGGTTGCCTGCTGGGCGCGCTTGCGGTCGTTTTCTTAACGATGCGCGGGCAGTTTTTCGCGCTGCCGCTGGTCGGCGCGGCCGGTCTCGCGGCGTGGCATGGGCTGCGTCGCGCCCGGCTCCGCATCCGTGCCGAGGCGGAGGACCCCCTGAGCCGGGCGAAGCGCGTGAATTGACCTTCTCCGAAAAGCGGGAATATTCGCCCGTGGCATCACTCAAACATTTGCAACCCATGAAATCCATCTCACTGATCCTCTGTGCTGCATTCTCGCTCGTGGTGTGCGGATGCAACGCCGAAGACAAACCCAAAGCCGTGAACGAATCCCGACCCAAAGACCTGACCAAGCTGAGCAAGGAGGAACTCGCCAAGCACCTCGACAAGGAAGCTTACTACGTCTGCATCATGGGCGGAACGGAGCGGCCGTTTCAGAACAAGTATTGGAACAACCACGAGCTCGGCGTGTATGTGGACGTCATCAGCGGGAAGCCGCTTTTTGCGAGCACGCACAAATTCGAATCCGGCAGCGGATGGCCGAGTTTCTTCCAGCCCATCGACAAGGCGGAGGTGGTGGAGCATCGCGATACCTCGCACGGCATGTTGCGCACCGAGGTCCGCGCAAAGACGAGCAACGCCCACCTCGGTCACGTGTTCGACGACGGCCCGAAGCCGACGGGTATGCGTTACTGCATCAACAGCGCCGCGCTGAAATTCATCCCGAAGGACAAGTTGAAGGAGGAGGGCCTCGGCGACCTGCTGAAGCTTTTCGCGACGGAGAAAGAGGGCGGAAAGTAACGGCTTCGCATCGCGGCTTCTGATGGCCGCGCAGTTTCGGAAATGCGCTCCCGGTTGCCGCGCCGGAGGGGTTTCGCAGGTGCTGGATGCGCACTCGTGACAGTGCAGGCAGATTGTCTTGCTGGAAGAAGTGCCCGCGTTCTCACCAGGCGGTGGGATGATGCGGAGCAGGACGCGCTTTTTTCCCAAGTTCGCGTGTTCCGAAGCGACCGCACCGCGCCGGTGAATCGTCGGCCCCACATTGCTCGCCCGCCTCCTCGCCAGACTGCGGCAAGACTCCAGACTGCGTGCCAACGATGGATTGTTCGTCAAGTCTCAGCAAAAAGAGCGGGTCATAGAGAGAACGGGGAGTGCGTTGCCGCGGTGCCCGCAAGCGCGCGGCATCCAAGCGCCCCGGTCGTGGCGGTTTCTTTTCCAGAAAACGAAAGGCCCGGCGGGGAGTGATCTCCCGCCGGGCCTTGGCTCGGGCTGATGCGAGGCGTTACGAGACCTTCACTTCGACGGTCTTCGGCTTGGCTTCCTCGGCCTTGGGGATTTCGACGGTGAGGACGCCTTCCTTGTAGGTGGCGCTTACTTTGTCCGCGCGGACCTCGACCGGCAGGCTGACGCTGCGGCTGAATTTGCCGTAGTAGCGCTCGGTGCGATGGACGGTGCCTTCCTTCACATCCTTCTCGCCGCGGCGTTCGCCGGACACGGTCAGCACGCCGTCATGCACGGAGACCTTGATGTCGTCCTTCTTGAGGCCCGGGACGTCCAAGGAGACGGTGTATTTGTCCTTGTCCTCATGGGCGTCGAGCGCTGGGCTCCAGTCGCCGAAGGATTCTGCCGCCCGCGTCGGGAAGGCGATATCGAAGAGACGGCTGAACTGGTCGCGCAGTCCGCCGAGGCTAGGGTTGGTGAGTTCAGGATTGATGTATCGGATGAGGCTCATGGTAGTTTTTGATTTGGATTGTTGATTTGGTGGAGTTGTGTCTTTTTAGGACGGTTCCGATAGATAGATTTCCGAATGCCAGTCGGTTTTGTTGCGTTTATTTATCAATAGAAAGCATTGAAAATAAGGTGTTTAAGGACAACATGGACCCTCTTGAATCAGCGAAGAAAAAGCGCCGGAATGGCGCTTTATCGCGACTGGAAAAGTGGACTGAGAGAGCCGAAATGGCTCATTCGTCGAGCAGATTCCGAAAGTCGCGCATGCGGCCCTGGTAGAAGCCGACGATCTGCCAGGCGAGATAGACCAAGATGACCAGATACACGATTTTCGGGGCCCAGTCGGCCACCGTCTCCAAGCCTCGCAGCGCAGAGGAGCGATACTCGTCGGAGAGTCTGCGCAGTTCGTGGTCGAGGCCACCGGTCTCCTCGCCGACGGTGAAGGCGCGGGCAAAAGGCTCCGGGAAGGCGCCGGTCGCGATCAGCGCGGCGCCCGCCTTTCCTCCGGCCCGGACCGCCGGCAACGCCGCCTCCGCCGCGGAGCGGATGATCGCGCTGCCACTGGCGCGGCCGGCGATATCGAGACTGGCGAGGACGTTCACGCCGGCATCGAGCTGGAGATTGTACGCGGCGCAGAAGCGGCTGAGGGCAAATGCGCGCCGCACTTTGCCAAGGAGCGGGATCGATCGCAGCAGGCGGTCCAGTGTCGTGCTGGTGTGTGCGGCGGCGAGGAGCGCGCGGAGGATGACGCCCGCCACAAGTATCGTGAACCAGAGCGCACCCACGGCGACGCCGAGCGATTTCAGGAATGCATCGATGCCGCCATCGGCCGCAAAGATGGCCGGCAACGAGAGGGCGACGAATCCGATGTGCAGGACGAAAAGCGGGTAGGCGGAGCGGCTCCACATCCTGGAACGGGCCTCGGCGAGTGCGGCGTAATATTCGGATGCGTGGGCGAGGCCGCTTTCGAGGCGGCCTGCGCGGTCGCTCGCGGTGCACATCCCCGCCTCGAGCGGCGCGATGAACGGAGCGCCGGCGGCGAGCGCCTCGGCGACGGTATCGCCACGTTCGAGGGCCGCTTTCAATCGCGCGAGGGC
>JBEBGK010000520.1:0-3585 GCA_040081515.1 Chthoniobacteraceae bacterium | reverse complement strand
CTTTTTTCTTTTCACAGGCCACGAATGACGTGGCGACGATGGTCGCGATGAGCGAGGCAAACAGTGCGTGGAGACGGCGGCGTTTCATGATGATGGGATCCTTTTGAATTCGATGCCGCAGCCCGGCGGCACGGCAGGCGCGGCTTTTAAGCCACTGCGATGCCACCTTGCACGAAGAAAAGCGCGGCCGTTTTCCCGCCAGGCACCGGCACGGTTCCTGTCCGCCCCGGGCCGTCGCGCCCCTACCGCTGAAGCTGGTCGTTCAGGAACTTCACCACCTGGCGGATCTTCTCGTCCTCGACGACACGCCCTTTCACTAGGCGATGCGCGTGCAGCACGGTGCCGTGGTCGCGGCCGCCGAATGCGTCGCCGATTTCGCAGAGCGAGCCCTTGGTGAGTTCGCGCGCGAGGTACATCGCGATCTGCCGGGGAAAGGCGATGTTCTTCGGCCGGCGCTTGCTCGTCATGTCCGCAAAGCGCACGTCGAAATGCTCGGCCACGCGCTTCTGGATCTGCTCGATGCTCACGCTGCGGCGCGCCTCCTCCTGGAGCAGATCCTTGAGCAGCATCTCGACTTTCTCCGGCGACGGATTCCCGCCGCTGAGCGAGATGAAGGAGGCCACGCGCATGAGCGCGCCCTCGAGCCGGCGGATGTTGGTGCGGATGCGCTCCGCGAGGAATTCGATGAGCTCGGGGGCGAGGGTCACGCCGAGCGCGGCGGCTTTCTTCCGCAGGATCGCCGTGCGCGTCTCGACATCCGGCGGCTGCAACTCGGCGGCGAGCCCCCACTCGAAGCGCGACACCAGCCGCGGCTCGAGGTTCCCGATCTCGGCCGGCGGCCGGTCGGAGCTGAGGACGATCTGCTTGTGCCCGTCAAAGAGCGTGTTGAACGTGTGGAAGAATTCCTCCTGCGAACGCTCCTTGCCGGCGAAAAAATGGATGTCGTCGATCAGCAGCACGTCCACCTGCCGGTAGCGCTTGCGGAATTTCACCAGCGTGCCGTTCTGGATCGCGTCGATGAATTCATTCGTGAACCGCTCGCTGGAGACGTAGCACACCTTCGCGCCCTTCTTCGACACCATGATGTGCTGGCCGATGGCATGCATGAGGTGCGTCTTGCCCAGCCCCACACCGCCGTAGAAGAAGAGCGGGTTGTAAACCTTCCCCGGGTTCTGCGCGACGGCGAAGCACGCCGCGTGGGCAAATTCGTTGTTCGTCCCCACCACGAAAGTGTCGAATGTGTTCCGGGGATTCATCCCGCTGGCGGCGGCCCTTTCCTCCATGTCCTCCGCTGTCTCGACCGGACGCGCGACGGCACGCGGCACCGGCGGCGGCTCGGGAACATGCGGGATCTCGGAACTGACAAAGCGCACCTCCCGCGGCCCGTTGAGCGCCATCAGGATCGCCGCGCGCAGCGAACCGAGGTAGTTGTCCTCGATCCAGTATCGATAAATGTCATTCGGAACCCTCAGGATGACGTGATCCGGGCCGATTTCGACCGGCTCCACATCCTTGAACCAACGGTCATAAATGTCGGCGCTCACCTCGGCGCGCAGGGCGGTCGCGATGCTCTTCCACAGGGGCTTCAGGTTCTCGGGTTTGGGCGTCTTATCCACAGGCTGTAATTGGGCGAAATTTGGGAGGAAAGGAGATGAAAACGGGGACGCGGCGCTTCGATTCCGCAGCTTTACCGGGACTTTTGTGTTCCACAGACACCGCACGGAGAATAGCCGCCACTGACGTAAGGAACTTATTTCTGGCGACTTGCGGAATCGAAATGCATGGAACACCCATATTTACTATTTTCCACGCAGCTGTGAGACTGTCCTTCCGTCGCAAAACGGTGACAGCTTCAGCTCGGTTAATGGATTTTAGTTTCTTCACAAGTTATTCACACAGGCTGGGTTCTCGCCCGCACCTGCGGCGGCAGTATGGAAACCACGCCCGCCGACGCCAAGAAATTTCATGCGATCCGGCGAAGATTTTTATGGAAAAAATGCTTGCGTGACTCGCGAGCCTAGAAAAATAGCGGATTGCGGCGTTACGGTGACGTTCTAACGACGATTTCATGCGGGTTTGCGGGCGATCGGCGGGGTGTGATTCGCGGGTTTTACCTCTGAAAACGGGGCCCGATCGGCTCAGGCCAGTCCCTCGTTTTTCAAGCGCGTGTTCTCCACTTGGGCTGCGGGGGTGCGGAAGCAGACCGCCACGGCGAAGGTGGCCACCGTCCCGAAGAAGATCCGCCACGGGAATTCAATCTCCGGCATCCACCCGGGCCGGGGCAGGCCGTGGGCGCCGAAGAGGCCGGCGACCGCGTTGTCGAGGCCGCTCAGATACATCACGAAAATGAAGCCTGTGAGCATCGCGATGCCGTTCCCCCGGTCGTTGCCGCGTCCGCGCGTGAAGAGGCCGACCAGGAAAACACCGAGCAGCGAGCCGTAGGTGTAGCCGAAAATGCCGAGGATGATCGGGATGATCCGCAGCTTGGGATTCATCGTCGAGACCCACGCCGTCGCGAGCGCAACCGCGATGAAGAGCACGGCGAAAATGACCGTTCCCACGCGAAGACCGCGCACGCGTCCCGCATCGGTCGCGGGCTCGCCAAACCAGCGGAAATGGAAGTCGCGGACATAGCTCGTCGCGAGTGCATTCAGCGCGGTGCTCAGCGAGCCCATCGTCGTCGCGAGCACGCCGGCGAGCACGAGTCCGCGCAGGCCGCCGGGCATCGCGGTGAGGATGAAGTGGGGAAATGCCTTGTTGGAAATGATCACTCCCTCGGCGGTGCGCGGCAGTGTCACGTCGGGGTTTTGATTGTAATACACCGCGAGCAGGATCCCGATTCCCAGAACGGCAAACTGGATCGGGATGTCCGCCACGCCGCTCAGGATCGTGGCCACGGCGCTCTGGCGTTTGTTTTTCGCCGTGAGCATCCGCTGCACCATGTCCTGGTCGATGCCGTGCGTCGCGAGCGTGACGAAAGTCGAGCCGAGGAACGCCGCCCACAGCGTGTACTCCTGCTCCAGCACGCCCTTGACGTTTGCCCAAAATCCCACGTCCGGCTTGATCCCCGTGTCGAACACCTGCGCGCCGAGCAGATGCGGTTTCGCGCCTTCCCAGCCGCCGACGTGCTGGATCAGATACACGAGCGAAAATCCCAGCGCGCTCACCAGCACGATGATCTGGATCACGTCGGTCCAGATCACCGCCTTGATGCCGCCCGCGGTGGTGTAGAGCGCCGTGGCGAAAATGATGACACGAGCGCCCCGCCGTAGAGCCAGAACTCCCGCATCGGCGTCGCATGCGCATCGGGATGCGAGAGGTTCCAGATCATCACGAGCAAAACCGTGGGCACCCACAGCCGCGTGCCGCTCGCGAGCAGCCGCGTGACGAGGAACACGGCCGACGCCCACTTCCGCGTGCGCGCCCCGAACCGCGTCTCGAGGAACTCGTAAATGCTCACCACATTGTGCCGGTAATACGCCGGGACAAACACCGCGCTCACCACGATGCGCGCAAGCAGGTAGCCGATGATGAGCTGGATGTACGTGTAGTTCCGCAGCGCGAAGCCCTCGCCCGGCGCGCCGA
>JBEBGK010000519.1:0-3595 GCA_040081515.1 Chthoniobacteraceae bacterium | reverse complement strand
TACCGGCCTCGTCCCGCCGAATGACTTCACGCTCGATCACGGGGACGAGATCGCGATCACCGTCGCTTCCGTGGGAACGCTGCGCAACGTCGTCGGGTAGGGCGCGTCACTCCCGCGCCAGCAGGCGCTTCACCACTTCGCCGGCCACGACAAACCCGAACACGCCGGTGACAAACGTCACCGCGCCAAAGCCGCTCGCGCAATCCATCCGCAGGCTGCCCCCCGGCTCCGGCTCGGCCGAGCACGTGCCGTCCATCCGCGGAAAGACCGGCTTCTCGCTGGAGAAGACACAAGGCACACCCATCGGCTTGCCCGCGCCGCGCTGGCCCACGGGCCAGCCGTGGTCGCATCGCAAGGTCCTGCGCACCGCGCGGAGCAACTCATCGTTCCCGGCGAATCCCAGATCGCTCGCGCGGACCGAAGCCGGATCACGCCGGCCGCCCGCCGCCCCGCAGGTCAGCACCGGGATGCCGCGCTCCCGGCACGAGTGGACGATGTGCGCCTTTGTGGCCGCGCGATCCACGCAGTCGACGATGAAATCGAACCCCTGCGCGAACAGGGCATCCGCATTCGCCCTCGTGTAGAACTCCGCGGTCGCCTCGACCCGGCACGACGGGGAAATCATCGCCACGCGCTCCGCCATCACGCCGACCTTCGGGCGGCCCACCGTGTCGGCGAGCGCTGGCAACTGCCGGTTCGTATTCGTCACGCACACATCATCCGCATCCACGAGCGTCATCGCACCCACGCCCGAACGCGCCAGCGCCTCCACCACCCAGGAACCCACGCCGCCGATCCCCAGCACACACACATGCGAGGCGAGCAATTGCGGAAGCGCCTCCTGCCCGAGCAGTCGCCCCACTCCGCCGAAGCGTTGCAGGTATTCCGCGGGCAGCGCCGAGGTCCCTCCGGAAATCACAGGCTCCCCGTTCATTTCCCCGCCACGTGGGCCTCCATCGACACGCGCGTGATCGTGTATCGCGCCCCGCAGCGCGGGCAGCTCATCCGGATTGCCGGATCATCGCCGAAAAGACTTCCCGCATCCCGCAGCATGATCGGCGCGAGCACGCCCATCATCCGCTTTTCGTCGCACCCGCATTCCCAGCGGTAAAAGCGGCGCTCCAGCAGGCTGAGATCCTCCGTCTGGTCCAGCGCGCGAATCGCCCCGTCGTCCAGCGACTCGAACCACGGCATGTCACAGTCCGGATGCGCGCACACGAGCACGAAGTCCTCCTCGTCATGCCGGAAGAGCCGCGCCGGCATTTGCTCGCTCTGCCCGTAGTAATGCTCCACCGACGGGAAAATCTCATTCTCCGGCAGTTGCACCACGCTGCGCCTCGCCGGCGAATGCCCGCGCACCGTGTCGCTCATGAAAAGGTTTTTCCCGTCGTCCTTCACGTCCTCGGTGAACACCTGCCCGGTCACCGTCCCCCGCTGGTTGTCCCCCGTCACAAAGACGTTCACGAGCGGATTCACAAAATGGATCGTCCACGCCGTGATCTCATTCCGCGGCCGCGAGGCCGAGTGCAGCGTCATCGCCGCGAGCGCCTCCTTGATCATCTGATCCTCCGCCGGACGGTGCCGCATCCCGTACTGGCTTTGATGCAGATAGTAATCCACGTACAGCTCCCCGAACTCCGCGCGCGCCACCAGCGCGTTGCGCTCGCGGACGAAATACGTGCGCACCTCGATTCCCGGCGGCTGCTCGTTGCCTTCGCTCATCGCCCCGGTTCCCCCCGCGATCCGGTCCCCCGGAAAGGATTCGCAAGCCATTGGATTGGTTCTCTGTGACGCACGCCGCGAACCCAACCCGAAACCAGCCGCGCGTCAACCGTCCCGTGCAGCGCCCGCCTGCCACAGCATTGCGCTCGCCGGGCGCCGCCGCGGTCGCTAGCGTGCCCCTCCATGTTCAAGAAGCGATACTCCCGTCCCGGTTCGCCGCCCGCCACGCTGGTGCCCCCGCCCGATGCCGAGACCAACGTGGTGCTCCGGGTGATGGAATACAACCTCGACGGCTGCACCGAGCACACAGTCGCCAGCGTCGCCGAACTGCCCCCGCCATCCACCGAAGACAAGGTGCAGTGGATCGAAATGAACGGCCTCGGCGACGTCGAGGCCCTTCGCGCGATGGGCGCGAAATACAACCTCCATCCCCTCGCCCTCGAGGACGTCCTCAACGTCGGCCAGCGCCCGAAGTTCGAGGCATACGCCGGGCATCTCTTCATCATCGCGCAGATGATCTACCGCGACGCCGAGGACTGCATCTGCGCCGAGCAGGTCAGCATCTTCGTCTGCGGCAACATCCTCATCACCATCCAGGAGGATTCCGGCATGGATGTCTTCGACCCCGTCCGCCAGCGCATCCGCGGCGGCGGCGGCAACGTCCGCCGCATGAAGGCCGACTACCTCGCCTATGCCCTCCTCGACGCCATCGTCGATCACGGCTTCCCGGTCCTCGAGGACATCGGCGAGATCCTCCAGGAACTCGAGGACGCCGTGCTCACCAGCCCGGGCAAGGAAGTCGTCGGCCAGCTCCACGGCCTCAAGCGCACCCTCATGCAACTGCGCCGCTTCATCTGGCCCGAGCGCGACGTCGTGAGCGGCCTGCTCCACAGCGAGAGCCCCTTCATCCACGCGGAGACGAAGATCTTCCTCCGCGACCTCTACGATCACACCGTCCAGATCATGGACCTCATCGAATCCTACCGCGACGTCACGACGAGCCTCATGGAAATGTACCTTTCCAGCGTCAGCCTGCGGACCAATGAAACCATGCGGGTGCTCACCGTCATCTCCTCCATCTTCATCCCGCTCACGTTCATCGTCGGAGTGTATGGGATGAACTTCGAGAACATGCCGGAACTCAAGACCCGCTGGGGCTACTTCGCCTGCCTGGGCCTGATGCTGCTCATCTCCGTGTTTCAGCTCGTGGTCTTCCGGCGCCGGAAGTGGCTGTAGCGCCGCGCGCGTTGAGGGGGCGGGAGAGGAAAACGCGCAAGGGATTGCGCGGTCCACCGGGGACGGCCTCCCCTCTTACTCATTGTCATGCTTATGCTCCTGCTCTCCCCCCTTCCGCACATGCTCAAAACGGGAATGGAGTGACCACGAAAGACACGAAGGAACACGAAAGGAAGAAGTTCCGAATGTGCCGCCCTCCGCTCACCGCTCCCCGCATTCGAGCCTCCGTCATGCGTCGAGTGATGGGACAAGGAGGGGCGCTTTCATAGCGCCCTGTGCCCTGAAGGGGCACCCATGACGGCTGTTTCGAGCGCGCACGCCCTTCGAGTTGCCGACTTCTTGGAACCCCTGCCGGGGTTCAGGGCGCTATCAAGGCGCCCCTCCCTCCGCCCTCCTGCCTTCCGCTCTCCCGCTCTCCCTTCGCGTCTTTGCGCCTTTGCGCGAGGCAAACCCCGGATGACTTGCCCTCGATGCTGAAGAACTTGCCCTCCATGTTCACGAACTTGCCTCCCATGTTGAACGACTTGCCTCATTGTCCGAACGACTTGCCCCGTTGTCCGACCGACTTGCCCCGTTGTCCGAACGACTTGCCTCATTGTCCGACCGACTTGCCTCATTGTCCGAACGACTTGCCCCG
>JBEBGK010000518.1:0-3607 GCA_040081515.1 Chthoniobacteraceae bacterium | reverse complement strand
CGATGTCCCGGTTCGTCTCCGACCGGGAGCCGTCCACGCTGGTGAACGCGATCGTCGCGTTGCGGATCTGCAGCCCGAGCCCGAGCGACAGCTCGGTGAGCGGGGCGAAGATCCTCCCGTCGGTCGCGTGGGTCTCGGTCGCGACGATGAGCACGGCATCGGCGTGCACGCGCGCTGCCGCCTCGCGCATGGCGAGGTCGGGCTTGGTGGCCGTGTTGTAAAGAAGCGAACTGAGCGGGACGACGTTCGCCATTTCCGGGAGGGATTTGACTGCGTCGAGTTTCCCGCGTGCCGAGAGCGTCCGGAGATGTTCCCGCGTTCCGCTGTCCTGGGTCGCGACCGCGATGGTCGCCGGAAACCGGATTGACGGTTTGGCGTCGAAGGCCCGCGCGAGGAGCGGATCGGAAAACGCGGCGCGCCGGGCCTCACGGGCCTGCCGGATGGCTGGTGAGTTGATGTGCGACTGGCAGCCGCTGAGGATCAGGGAGGCGATGCAGAGGACAGGGAGGACGTGAATTTTCATATGCTAAAAAACCAGCAGAACATCGAAGGCGGGGCAAGCTCTTTCTGCTAAAAATACAGCATTTCTATTGACCGCCCGTTCCCGCCGCTTCATCGTCCACTCGTGCCAGCCAGCCAGCCAGACCACGATCCGATGTCGCGCCGCGAGCGCCAGATCATGGACATCATCTGGCGTGCGGGCCATGCGACCGCCAACGAGGTCCACGAGGGACTGCCGGACGCGCCCAGCTACTCCGCAGTGCGCGCGCTGCTGGCGGTGCTCGTGAACAAGGGCCATCTCCGGCATGAGCGCGAAGGAAAGCGCTACGTTTACAAGCCGGTCGCGTCACCGGAGAAAGCCGGCAGGAGCGCGCTGCGCCGGTTGCTCTCGACCTTCTTCAACAACAGTCCCGCCGACCTGGTCGCCACGTTGCTCGACCCGAAGGAGGTCGATGACGCCGAACTCGCACGGATCAAGGGACTCATCGATCGGAAAAAGAAATGAATCTTCCTGCGTTCGGACACTCGTTGCTTCACAGCTTTGCAATCGCGCTGCTTGCGCTCGGTGTCGTGCTGCTGTGGACGGGGCGCTGGGGCGTTCGTGTCCGGCAGGCGGTGCCGGTGGTGGCCTTTGTCCTCTTGCTCGGTGTCTCGGCCGGGCTTCCGGGGCTCCTGCCGCGCTGGGAGATTTCCGCGCCCGTCGCCGTCGCCGGTTGGAGCGCCGCGATGGAGGGTCGTGCGGCTCCCTGGCTCGCGTGGATCTTTGTCGCGGGTGCGGTGCTGCACTTTGCGCGGATCGTGGCGACGTCGGTGGCGATCCGCCGCATCGTCCGCAGCGCGCGACCCGCGACCGGGCGCGCATGGAAAACTTTGCTCGTTGAATGTCGGCGCGCACTGGCTCTGCGCGGCCCTGTGCGGATCCTTTTCGCCGGGCCGGATTTCATTCCGAGCGCCACCGGGCTCGTCCGCAGGACGGTGCTCCTTCCCGATGAGGCGCTGCATTGGACACGCGAGCAAAGGCGTCTCGTGCTTCTGCATGAACTCGGTCATTTCCGCCGCGGCGACCTGTGGACGCAGATGCTCGGCGAGATCGCCTGCGCGCTGCACTGGTTCAATCCGTTTGCGTGGATGCTGCACAGGCGGCTCGCCCTCGAGCGGGAGTTTGCCTGCGATGCGCTGGTCGTCTCACGTGGCGCGCCGCCGGCCGATTATGCGACGCTGCTTTGGAAAATGGGCGTCGCTGCGCGCGGACCGCGCCTTGCGGCCGCTGCATACCTCGCGATGGCCGCGCCCGGCCGGGGCAAGCTCGAACAGCGTGTGCGCCGCATCCTGGCACCGGCGCGCGAGACGGCACTGTGGCTGCGTGTCGCGGACAGCGTGTTCTGCGGGCTCAGCGCGCTGCTGCTCGTTGCATGCGTGTCCCTCAAGCCGGTCGTGGTCCATTCGTTCTTCGGTATCAGCCCGTGGACCGCGCAGGAAATCGAAGCGCGCCTCGCGGCTGATCCGTTTCCCGGCGGTCAGTAACGCGGACAATCCTGTCCGCGAAATGCGCGGCTACTGAAAATCATGCGACGCCGGCAGCGCGCCTGCTCCAACCGGCAGTGCAGTGACGCGCCGGGCCTTGATGAGCGCATGGCCGTCGGTGTTTTGCACGGTGCCCTCGATGCTGAGGAATGGCTCCTCGCAAATCGTGAGCCGCCGCTTCTCAAAAAGCGCGGGCGTGAGGATGGCGTTCGCGACGCCGGTCTCATCCTCAAGGCTCACGAAGACGAATCCTTTCGCCGTGCCGGGACGCTGACGGCAGATGACGAGCCCGGCGATACGGACACTCGCACCCTGCGGCGCAGTGGCGAGATCGGCGGCGCGCCACACATCGGGCAGGCTCGCGCGAAAGTGGGCCATCGGGTGCGGCCCGGTGCTCATGCCGGTGCCGGCGAGATCGGCGGCGGTGCGCTCGGGCGGATTCATCGCGGTGAGCGGGATCGGACGATGCGTCTCGATGGTGGCGAAGAGATCGTCCGGGTCGCGGTGCGTCTCCACCTGCCACTGCGCGGCGCGGCGGTGCTCGGCGAGGCCGTTGAGCGCGCCAATTTTTGCGAGCGTGCGTAGCGCGGCCTTGGGCAGCGAGGTGCGGAGCTGGAAATCAGCGAGTGAGGTGAAGGGAGCGCGCCGTCGCTCGGCGGCGATGCGCTCGCCATCCGCGCGTGTGAGTCCGCGGACGTGGCAGAAACCGAGGCGCAGGGCGTTCTCCTCAATCGTGCAAAGCCACTCCGACGTCGCGACATTCACCGCCAGCACCTGCACGCCATGCCGCTTCGCGTCCCGCACGAGCGTATCGGTGGAATAGAATCCCATCGGCTGGTTGTTCAGCAGGCCGCAGTAGAACTCCGGTGCGCGATGCACCTTCATCCACGAACTCGCATACGTGATGAGCGCAAAGCTGATCGCGTGGCTCTCGGGAAATCCATACACCGCGAACGACTGCACGGCGCTCACGATGTTCTCGATGATCTCCGGCGCGACGCCCTTGCGCTCCATCGCGGCGCGCATCTTCACGCAGACGATGTTCATGCGTTCTTTCGAACGATGGAAGCTGAGCGCGCGGCGCAATTCCTCCGCCTCGCTGCCGGTGAAGTCGGCCATGACCATCGCGATTTTCAAAAGCTGCTCCTGAAAGAGTGGCACGCCGAGTGTGCGTTCGAGCACGGGCCGCAGCCGTTCGTCGAAATACGTCACCGGCTCGCGGCCCTGCCGTCGCGCGAGGAACGGATGCACGAGCCCGCCCTGGATCGGCCCGGGGCGGATGATGGCCACCTCGACGACCACGTCGTAGAAGCAGCGCGGTTTCATGCGTGGCAGCGTGGCCATTTGCGCGCGGCTCTCGATTTGAAAGACGCCAATCGTGTCCGCGCGGCACATGAGATCGTAGGTCGCGGTGTCGTCCTTCGGGATCGACGCGAGATCCACGGGGCGTCCGCGCGACTGGCAAAGCTCCAGCGCGTCCTGCATCGCGGCCATCATGCCCAGGCCGAGGAGGTCCACCTTGATGATGCCGAGATCCTCGCAGTCGTCCGTGTCCCATTGCGCGACGACACGGCCGGGCATG
>JBEBGK010000517.1:0-3608 GCA_040081515.1 Chthoniobacteraceae bacterium | reverse complement strand
CGGCCCGGCACCTCGCCGAATCCGGCTGGGACGTGCGGCTCGTCGGCGCCCATCCGGATGCGGAATGGTCTCCGCTCCCGAGGGCGAAATTCGGCGCGTTGAAAGGTTGCCGGTTTGCGGACGTGGAGGAAATGGATTCGTGCAAAGGCAAACCATTGATCGTGCTGGATGGGCTGCTCGGCATCGGGGCAAAAGGCGCGCTTCAACAGCCGATCTCCGGCCTTGCCGGTGCGATCAACCGCCTCCGGCAGAGCGGCAACGCCGCCGTGTTCGCGCTGGACCTGCCCACCGGCCTCGATGGCGACACCGGTGCCGCCGATCCCGCGTGTGTGGTCGCGGATTACACGCTCACGATTGGATTCGCGAAGGCCGGCCTCGTTGCGGATCAAGCGACGGCTTTCGTCGGACGCCTGTGTGTCCTGCCGCTGCGTGAACTCAGCAGGCGGCTCGATGCCGCTGCGTCCTCCGCGATCCCCGCGACGCCGGCCACGCTCGCCGGGCTGCTGCCACGCCGGCCGTTCGATTCCCACAAAGGCGACCACGGTCGCATCGGGATCCTCGCCGGTTCCCGCGGTTACCTCGGGGCTGCCGTCCTGTGCTCGGGCGCCTGTGTGCGGGCCGGCGCGGGACTCGTCACCCTTTACGCCGCGCCCGATGTCGCCGAACTGCTCTCGCAGAAGACCGCGCCCGAAGTGATGGTCCGGGCGATTTCATCGCCGGCCGCGCTTCTCGATGAGCGGCACGATGTCTTCGCCGTCGGGCCCGGGCTCGGTGCGCAGGGTTCCGCGGAAGTCGCGCGGCTGGTCGGAAAGATCGAGCGGCCGATGGTGCTCGACGCCGATGGCCTCAACGCCGTCGCTCCCAAGGTGGAAGTGCTGGGCCGGATGGCGGGCGAACTTGTCCTCACGCCGCATCCCGGCGAAATGGAGCGGCTCGCTCCCGGTTCCGCCCGCCGCACCCGCCGCGAAGTCGTCGAGTCGTTCACGGATCGCTTTCCATGCACGCTGCTCCTCAAAGGCGCGCGGACGCTCGTGGGAAAAAAAGGGGAACCGCTCGGCATCAACACGACCGGCACCCCCGGAATGGCCGTCGGCGGAATGGGCGACGTGCTCACCGGCGTCATCGCCGCGCTCATCGGCCAGCGGGTCCGGCCATTCGATGCCGCCCGCATCGGCGCATGGCTGTGCGGACGCGCGAGCGAGATCGCAATCTCCGACGGCGGCGAAAGCGAGGAGACGCTCACGCCATCGAGGATGCTCGACTTCCTCGGGGCGGCGTTTGCGGATTTGCGTGCCGGGTGTTTTTGATGTGGGGAGGCGGCATTGGAGCGCCGTGCGTCCCGCCGGCCACGATGCCACGCGCGAAGCGCCATGGTTCGCAAGAGGGCGACGAACGGAAAGCTTCCCGCTGCGCGGCGGGCCTTGGTGGCCGCCGGGACCCGCGGCGCTCCAATGCTCGACGCACCCCGGATTCCCGCCTAGCCTGCCCGGCGATGAATGACGCATGGAAAGGAATCAAGCCCGATGCCCGCGCGAAGCTCGCGCAGCGCGACTATTCGCAGAAGACCGCGACCGAGCGCCTGGCGACGACGGGAGTGGAGGCGGGCGAGGCCATCGCGAAGCGCCCGGAACTGGCGCCGGCCTGGATTCCCGGCGTGGAGATTTTTTCGCGCCGCGTGTTTCCCCAGCGACATCGCGGTTTTTTCGGCGAGTTCGCCCGGATGAATGAGGGACCGCTCCACGCGATCGGGCTGTGGCCGCGGCAGTGGGCCACGGCGACGATGTTCGCGGGAACCGCAAAGGGATTTCACATTCATCCGCCGCACATTCCGGAAGGCGTGACTCCGGATGCGTGGTTCCGGCGGCTTTTCGTCGAGGAGCCGCAGAACTTCGCGCTCCGCCCCTACGACCGGGAGCAGTGGGACGCGATGTTCCTCGCGGCTGGAAATATCGAGATGCTCCTCGTGGATGAGCGCGCGGGAATGCCGCGCCGGGTGATGCGATTCCTGATCGAAGGCGACGATCTGCGCGGGGCAAACAACGTGGGTGTCGTGATTCCCGCCGGCGTCGCGCACGCGCTCCGGGCCGAGGGCGGGCAGGATGTGATCATGGTTTACGGGACCACGACGCAGTTCGATCCCGGTTTTGAAGGCCGCATCGCGGATGGCGTCGAGCGCGCCCCGCTCCCGGCGGAATGGCAGTCGTATCTCGACGGGAAATAGTTTCGCCCGGCAGCACGATGGCTCCCGGCGTTGACCGGCGGGAGCGACCTGTTAGCGTCTGCGGCGATGAAAACTCTCCTGCTCCCCTTCCTCGCAATGACCCTCGGCATGACCGCGCTCGGCGGCGAAAAAGACGGATGGATCCCGCTCTTTGACGGCAAATCCCTCGATGGCTGGAAGGCCAACGAGAATGCGGGCACATTTTCCGTGAAGGACGGCGAACTCATCGTGAAAGGCGATCGCTCGCATCTCTTCTACGCGGGCCCGGTGAACAAGGCGGACTTCAAGAACTTCGAGCTAAAGCTGGAGATCATGACGAAGCCGGGCGCGAACTCGGGCGTGTATTTCCACACCGCGTACCAGGACAGCGGCTGGCCGGCGAAGGGCTACGAGATCCAGGTGAACAACACCCACAAGGACCCTAAGAAGACGGCCGGCGTGTATGCCGTGCAGGACAACTTCAGTGCGCCCGCCAAGGACGACGAGTGGTTCACAATGGAGATCAAGGTCGAGGGCCGGCACGTCGTCACCAAAGTGAACGGCAAGGTGATCAGCGACTTCACCGAGCCGGAGAACTGGACGCCGCCGAAGGGAATGCCCGGCCGCGCGATCAGCCACGGCACCATCGCAATCCAGGGCCACGACCCCGGAAGCGAGGTGCGTTACAAGAGCATCCTCATCAAGCCGCTGCCCTGACTCGCGGCTACTTCGTCCCCGGGCGGAAAATCTTCGAGGTGCCGCTGACGGGATCGATCATCCACGTGAAAAAATTCGGCGGCGGCTGCCCGCCCGTCGCCTTCGGCAGGTCGCTCGCCGCGTGGACGGTGATGAACCATTTGTCGCCCGTGGGCGGGAGGTTCGTGCTTCCATCCGGAAGGAAGCGGAACGCGACGTAGTCGTAATTGCGCTTCACTCCGCGCGGAAGCTCGGGATCGTTCGGGCTGAGTGCGCCTTTGTTGACGAGCCGCGAGGCGGTATCCTTTTCCAGAAGCGTCGAGAGCGCCGAACTGCCGCCACCGCCGCTCGCGTGCATCATCATCGAGTCGGGAAAACGCGCGACCTTTCCGACCGGAATGGGAACTCCGCCGTCGCCGATCTCGAAGAACTGCAATCCGCGGAAGAATCCCGTCGATGGATCCTCCGCCTTTTCCCCCGGCTGCTCGGGATCCCCGAAGCGGTAGAAGCGGAGCTCGACCACGCGGTTTTTGCTGAGGGCATGCTGGCGGGCCAGTGCAACCTGGTCGCGGAGCAGGTTCGCGGCCTGCGTGAGCGACGAGCCCTTCAGGAGTGAGCCCACGGCCGGCACGGCGATGGTGCCGATGATGCCGATGATCGCGATCACCACGAGCAGCTCGATGAGGGAAAAGCCCGCGGCGCGCCCGCGATG
>JBEBGK010000516.1:0-3610 GCA_040081515.1 Chthoniobacteraceae bacterium | reverse complement strand
GCGGCTGCTAGGGACTCTTGAAGCGCATGCACCGCCCGGCCGAGGCCCGGAACGCCGGGGTGCGGCGCTTTTTCCGCCGGAGCCGCAGTTCGGGAATCGGCTTGCCGGCCGCCGCGGGCCGGCGGATGGATACCCGCGATGCCTCAGATTGTTTCGTGGATCAGGGAATGTGACCGGGAGAATTTCGGGCGCTTCTTCACCCGCCATCCGGAAGTCCGTGTGCAAAACGCACGGGTGGAACCGGTGGATATCGAGGCTGCCGCCGGGCTCCTGATTACCGGCGGAGCGGATATTTCGGCCCAATTTCTCGATCAGCCGGTTGCGGATGTCTCGTGGATCCGGGACCCCGATCCACTCCGCGATGCGTGGGAGTTCGCGGCCATCCGGAGGGCTTACGCCCGCGGCCTGCCCATGCTCTGCATCTGCAAGGGCATGCAGATGCTCAATGTCGCGCTCGGTGGCACGCTGCTGCTGGACATTCCCGGCCACGATCTGCCGGAGACGCGCACGGCGAATGTCCAGCCCCTGCGTCACGCTACTTCGGCGCTGCACCGCTTTGAAAAGGTGAACAGCTCCCACCACCAGGCGCTGGATGCGCTGGCCGACGCCTTGGAAGTCGAGGCATGGCACGCGGGCGACGGAATCAGCGAACAGGTGCGGATCCGCGATTATCCATGGGGCATCGGCGTGCAATACCACCCGGAGCGCGATCCGATGTATGCCGTTCTTTTCGAGGATTTTATCGCCCGGGTGCGGTGATTGACGGGTCGTTGCGGGCGCGCAGTGCCTGGCGGGTATTCCAAGGAGGCGAATCGCTTTCCTGCCGGGTGGCCTTCGATTCCTTGGGAAGACTCCGGGGCAGGCACCCTGAGAAAAAAACCCTGAATGGAGTGTCCGCGAGAGACACCGACCGACACGAATGAACGAGTTCCGAATCTGCCCCGGTTCAGACTGAGGCTGAGGCGAGGCTCCGGCGCGGATTTTTCGCGGAACCCTCGGTGGCCAGCGCAATCCGTCATCTGGCCCGCTCGGAGGCCGAAAAGGTGTAAGGGAATCCGACCTTCTGGGATTTAGACGGAAGTGTCTGTAGATGAGACTCTTAAATCGGAGAAGACAGAGCCTTGAACATTTGGTGTCGGATTCCTTTACAGAAATGGCGAATGTGAAACGCGCGGTGATTTCAAAATGCAAGCGACAGAAGAAATTTTAAGTCTCTGGTCATTAGATGTTTGGCTCATACCATGAGGCCCCATTTTTGCACGTTGGCATGGCCTCTGCTAACTCTGGTGCAGAACAAAGAATCCACGACTCCGTCATGGGGCCTTTGTTTGAAATCAGAAACAAACCAAACAAAATGAAAATCACGAAATATCTCACGGCACTCGCTGCCGCCTGTTCGTTGCTCTGCCTGGCCACGCCAGCCAGCGCAGTCATCGTTAATGTCCCCGGCACCTCCAATCCTTGGGCGGCCTTCGGCCCTGCCCCCGATGGCGGCACTGCCCCGGTTGCAGTTGCCATCGCCGGTGGTGACACCTTCAACTTCGCCGCCTCCGGCCTCGTCAACTGGGGTTTCCCGGTCGGCGGTCCGGGCGTGGGTCCGGCTGGAGCCGCTCCTACGACCAGCCATGCCGCGGCAGGTGGCGTGACGGCCTTGAACAACGTCAATCAGTCTGCGCTGATCGGCGTTTGGTCGAATGGCCTTGCCTTCGTCTTGGGCGCTGGTGGTGCTTTCGTGGCACCCGCTGGCGTCACGGCGCTCTACATGGGCGTCATGGACAATGGCAACTTCAGCGACAACACGGGTTCGTTCTCCGTGGACTACAACATCACCCCCTCGGGCGTGCCGGACTTCGGCTCGACCCTGAGCCTGATGGTCATCGGTCTCGGCCTGATGTTCGCCTATCGCAAGCACGTCCTGGCCTAAGCCCGAACTGCTCTGATTCCAGACCCCGACGGGTCTGCGCCATCGTCAATGACGACGCGCATCATCCGTCGGGGTCTTTCTTTTTCCCCGAACTGTCCCCAAGCGGGAACGAGGGCCTCTGGAAATCCGGATGCGGGTCCTCGAATGGTGCGGTCCAGCCCAAAAGCGGCCCGCCTTTCCCCGGCCAGGGCATCGAGGGGCCGCGCACGCGGAATCGAATGCGGGATGCCGGAGTCAAATAGGCTCGAAAAAGGCGCTTCGAATCCCCGGCGAATCGATTGTCTGGGCACGGAACGTCGCTTGAGGCAAAGCACGCCCCGCTGCAAACTCCCGTCCCATCGCCCATGCCGCCGATTTCCAACTCCGAACCGAACGACTGGATGAGCCGCGCCACCTCCGCGGCGGAGGCCGTCGGCCTTCTGCGCAGCGGGATGCGGGTCTTCGTGCATGGCGCCGCGGCAACGCCCACGCCGCTCCTCGAAGCGATGGTCCGGCGGGGGGATATCGAGGACGTGCGGCTCTATCATCTGCACCTTGAGGGCCCGACGCCGTTCACGGAGCCGGAATCCTCCGGGCGATTCCTTTCGATCTCGTTCTTCGCCGGCCCGGCGCAGCGCAAGCCGATCGAGGAGGCGCGCGCGGACTTCATGCCGATCTTTCTCTCGGACATCCCGGGGCTTTTTCTGTCAGGGCAGATCCCGCTCGATGCCGCGCTGCTGCAACTCTCGCCACCGGACTCGCATGGCTGGTGTTCGCTGGGCACCTCGGTCGATGCAGCACGCGCCGCCGCGGACACGGCGCGGATCATCATCGCGGAAATCAACGAACAGATGCCGCGCACCCATGGCTCTGCGCATGTGCCGTTCGAACGCGTGTCCGCATTCATCCGGACGAACCGGCCGCTTCATGAGCATCCGCGGGAAACCGTCACCGAAGTGCATGGGCGCATCGGGCAGTTCGTCGCAGATCTCGTGGAGGACGGCTCGACGCTGCAACTCGGCATCGGCGGGATTCCGGATGCCGTCCTGGCGCGGCTCGGAGAAAAGCGCGACCTCGGCATCCACACCGAGATGTTCTCCGATGGCATGGTCGATCTGCACGCCACCGGCGCGATCACGAACCGCCTGAAGACGATTCACCCGAATCGCATCGTGACGAGTTTCGTCTCCGGAACGCGGCGGCTGTTCGACTTCGTCCGGGACAATCCCGCGGTGGAGTTCCACCCGTGCGACCGCACGAACGACACGGCGATGCTCCGCAAACTCGACCGGCTTGTGGCGGTGAATTCCGCCATCGAGATCGATCTCACCGGCCAAGTGTGCGCGGACAGCATCGGCCACCGCATTTACTCCGGCATCGGCGGGCAGATGGATTTCATCCGCGGCGCGGCGCTCTCGCGGGGAGGAAAGCCGATCATCGCGATGCCCTCCACCGCCGCGCGCGGCGGCATCTCCCGCATCGTCGCTGTGCTGAAACCGGGTGCGGGCGTCGTCACCACGAGGGGGCACGTGCATTGGGTTGCGACGGAATACGGGGTGGTGAATCTCCATGGAAAGACGTTGCGCGAACGCGGCGAGGCGCTCATTTCGATCGCGCATCCGGATTTCCGCGCGGAGCTGGCGCGGGAGTTTGCCACGCTCCGGCGTGTGGGACTGGCCTGAGCCCGGGGCTCAGGCCGACCGTCGG
>JBEBGK010000515.1:0-3620 GCA_040081515.1 Chthoniobacteraceae bacterium | reverse complement strand
GTGGGTTCGTTCCTCACCCACGGCTATTGATGTGGGTGCCGCTACGCGGCAAGTGATCGCATGCAGCGTCTCGCACTTCTCCATCGGATCGCGATCACGGCGTGCCGCTCACCCGGGCACGGGAAACCGCCTGCAAGCACCAGCTAGGGGACGCTCAGCGCGAGGCCGCGTCACTCGTTGATGCCCCACCACCGATAGGCAGTCGGCTCGAGATGATCATAGCCGTCGTTCTTCATGGTGCCCGCCGGTTCGAGTTCCTCGTCCAGTCGCTCCGCGAGCGCGAGATATTCGTTCTCGTCGGAAGACGTTTCCTCGTCCGCGATTGCCGCCTCCTTGCCTTCACCGCTGGCGACGCCCGGAGCATGGATGGCCGAAGCATTCCCCATCTGCACCGGATCCTGATACGCGGTCTGCGCCACGATTTCCCCTCCCGCCGGCATCCTGAAGAGATCGGACCGGGGATCACCTTCCGCCCCGCGGGGCGTCAGGACAAAGACGGCTTGGACGGAAGCACCAAGCAAGAGGAGGACGGCGAGCGCACCGACTGCGATCGGAATGAGGGGAGTGGAGTGGAGGAGTTCCATGCGACTCCTCCGAAGCAACAACGATGCCACGTGCCATCCCCTGCCCTTCGCCCCGGCAAGATTGCCTCCCGGACCAGTCCGCAGGAGGGCGCCGTGCGAATCTTACGCAGCGCGGACGCCGCTTCCGCCCAACGCCAGCAGGCTCCCGGACAGGATGTCTTTGAGACACTTGAGCAGGTCATCGAGCCGCATCGTCTTTGGCAGGAACCTCAAGCCGCCGGCATTCCGCCCATGCCGTACGACCTCGGGCGCAGTCACCGTTCCGGTGAGAAAAACCACGGGCGTCTCCGCGAGTTCCGTCTCCCCTTTGAGGCGAATCGCAACGTCCGCGCCGTCCATGTCCGGCATCTTGATATCCAGCACGATCAAATCCGGCCGGAACTGCTTCGCCGTGGCGACAGTGAACGAGGGATTATTCTCCTCGCGCACTTCAAATTCCCCCGAGTCCTCGAGGGTCGCCTTCAAGACGTTCGTGAGCGCTGGTTCGTTATCAACGATCAGGATTCGTGATTTGGCTTTGTTCATGACTGCGGAGAGTGTGTGACAATTTTTATCAAGCACGATGGGTGCCAGATCAAACGGGCGCAACCGCTGGAACCACAGACCCCGGGATGACACCAACTCCCCTGCCGCAAACGGCTCCGAATCTCGAAAAAGTGGAGGCGAGGGGAGTTGAACCCGTGCGAGCCCGTACAAATCTCACTACATGATGTGCTCCATCAGAGAAAAATGAGTTTGCTCATCATGTCGCAAAGTTTGTTTCCGGGTGATTTGTCACAAATTGTCACACGAAAATAGACGATGTCTCGTCTACGCTCGAGACGCTCTTTGAGGGCCTTGTGACAGCGTCTCCCTCACCGCGTTCATCCAAGTGAATTGCGAGTGAATTGCGAGTTGTATTGCGACCCACATAACGGAGACTTTGGCTGGGTTGTCGCTCGTCAACCGCCACAACGCATCGCAACCGCCCACTTATATGCCAGACCCTATCCGCCCCGGCAACATCAGCTTCGATATCTCATTCAAGAAAGTGGGGCGTCCCGCACCCGTGGACGAGAACGCGCCCCTGCGCATCGCCGTCCTCGGCGATTTCAGCGGGCGTCCCGCCGGTGAGAGAGACGGGTGTCATGCTATCATGGTGGACTGCGACAACTTCGAGTCGCTTTGCGCGCATTTCGGGGCGGGGCTTCAACTGCCGCCGTGTGCCAGCGGAACGCCGGAGATTGGGATCCATTTCGCCAGCCTTGACGACTTCCACCCTGACTATCTCCTCAAAACCGTACCGGCACTCGTCGCCCTCCAGCAATTGCGTGCGCGGCTCCTCACTCCCGCGGACGGCGACGGCGCGGCATCGGAGGTGAGGGAAATGTTCAAGGGCCGGGCGACAGCACCCCCGCAGGAACCGCTCGCGACGCAACGTTCCGAATCCACCGAGGACACGCTGGCACGGCTTCTTGGGAAAACGGGCAACGCTGTCGGGCCGTCTTCTCTCAAGTCCGTCGCAGAAAATCTCATCAGCGAAGCTGTCGCGCCGTCCGTTATTCCTGCGCCGGGCGCGGATCAGCCACAGCTCCTCACGATGCTGGATGCGGAAATCTCGGCACGCCTTCGGAGCGTCCTGCACCAGCCTTCATTCCAAGCCCTCGAAGCCACATGGCGCGGGCTAGATTTCCTCGTCCGTGAAGCTGGCGACAACGTGAAGCTGCACGCCATCGACATCTCGCGCGAGGAACTCGACCGTCAACTCGCTTCCCCAAACGATCCCGCCGCTACCGCCATAGGCCGACAGCTCGAACAACTCACCCCGACAGTCATCCTCGGTTCCTTTTCATTCGGCGCGGAAGACGCCGACGCGCTGCTGCGAATCGCCCGCCTTGCAGGAGCGTGTGGAACCGCATTCATCGGCGGCGCAAAGCCCGAACTGGTCGGCTGCGCCTCGTTCGCCACGCAGCCGAATCCCATCGACTGGGCCAGGTCAGCCGGCGCAAAAGCCAACGCCTTCGCCGAATTTCGCCGAGCGCCCGAGTCCAGCCGCATCGGACTCGCGCTACCGCGTTTCCTGATTCGTCAGCCTTACGGAAAGGAAAGTGACCCCATACAGACTCTCCCTTTTGAAGAACTGAGCACGGGCGATTCGCACGAATCCTATCTTTGGGCCAACCCGGCATTCCTCTGCGGGCATCTGATGCTGAACTCGTTCGCCTCGGACGGGTGGGATATGGAACTTGGCGGTTCAGGCGGAGAAATCGGAGGGCTTCCCGTGCATTCGTTCAGAGACGGCTCGGAAATGCAGACAAAGCCGTGCGCGGAGGCCTGGCTCTCTGAGAAGGCCGCGGAGGTCATCCTTAGCCACAGCATCATGCCAGCTCTTTCCGTGCGCGGGCGCGACTCCGTCCTGCTCATGAGCCTCCGGTCCATTTCTGAACCGGCACGCCCCTTGGCTTTTCGCATCGGCTGACGGCACGACCCACTGTCACCTGAGGTCACTCGGGGCTGGAAACGGGCGGGCTTGGAGCGGACTCTGCATTCAACAACGGAAACGCCAGCGATGGCGCGCATTGGAGGCCATTTCCCCCTTTCCCCCACCACACTCTCCTGATAGAGCACCGGCCCAAGTCAGTCCAGCCGGGGCGCAAGACCCATCGAAAACCCCGCTTTGCCTGAGACAATCTCCATCGGACATTTATGAGTGACGAATCCCAAAAAGCGCTGATGCTGGCAGAACTCCCCGACGTGCGCCGGAGAACCGAAGGCATCGCGAAGCTGCTGCACGAACAACTCACGCATCATCTCGACGTGCTTTGGCCGCTGCTCGCTCCGGAACGATCGCTCGGCAAAGCCGCCGGCGCGAAAGCTGACGTTGCAGGAGCAGAAGTAGCGCTCGCAGAGTTACAGAGAAAGTACAAGGAGTTCGTCGCCAAGCCGTTTGATCTTCCCGCCGAACTCGATCCGCAGTGGCTCACGCTGATCGGTAACCGCCTGAAACTGCATCAATGGGAATACATCCACCAAGCTGGGCCCGACGCTGAAAAGAAA
>JBEBGK010000514.1:0-3633 GCA_040081515.1 Chthoniobacteraceae bacterium | reverse complement strand
GGCGATCTCGTTGCCGTGGTCCTGGAGGCAGATGTGGCCCTTTGCGGCCTTGGCGAAGCCGGGGAACTTGCCGAATTTGGACTTCGCGACCTTCTCATTCCAGTCATCGGAGCCGATTTCGTATTCGACGTACTTGGTGCCGTTCATGGTGTGCTCGCAGCGGTAGGTACCGGCGGCAGTCTTGCGGCATTTCAGGACGAAATGGTTCCACTCACCGGCGGGCTTCGTGGTGTCCACGGTCGCGGCGTAGAGGGCGTACATCCAGCCGGCCTTCTGCGGGTCGTGGCCCGCCGCATTGTCCTGGATCTGCGCCTCGGGGCCGGTGTTCCAGGGCGGCCCGGCGGTTTCGAGCACCTTGAACATGATGCCGCTGTTGCCGCCGGGGCTGATCTTCCACTCGATGCTGAATTCGAAGCTCTCGAACTGATCCCTGGTGATGATGTCTCCCCCGCCCTTGCCAGTGAGCACCAGGGCGCCGTCCTTCGCGACCCATTTGTCGGGGATGCTGTCCTTCTTGTACCCGCGCCAATGGGCGGAGGCGTCCTTGCCGTCGAAGAGGAGTTTCCAGCCGGCGCCTTTTTCCGGGTCGGTGAGTTCATTGTCGCCGGCCAGGGCGGTGACGGCGGCGAGGGTGAGCAAGAGGAGGAGTTTCATGGGAGAGGGACCGTTGCAGGATCGGACGCCGGCGGCAATCCCGGCGCGGATCAAATTTCCGTATGCGCGAGGATCAGGCCCAGCAGCATGCCGTAGAAATCGATCTGCATCAGCCCGTGGGCCTTTGTGCGGCTGCGGGTTCGCCGGCGGCCGGCCGTGTCGTCATCGGTCACCCCGTGTCGCGCACCGAGCGCGAGGCGGGCCTGGTTCAGCGTGTGAATCCACGCGCGGGCATGCACCACGGGGACATGAACCGACGACGCCTCGCCTTCGGTCTTCATCTCCGCGAGGTCGCCGATGACGACATCCACATGCGACTGAAACAGCGCCGCAAGATCGGGCACCACGTTCTCGCTCCATTCCTGATCCGCCGTGGCATCGGCACCGCCCGTGGGTGAGCTGAAAATGCGCTCCCTCGCGGCTTCATCGTCCGGCACCGCGCACGCCGGCAGTTCGCGGAGCAGTCCGGCGGGAAAGGAATCCATCTGCTCGAAGTACCACCCTTCCTCATCCCATCGGATCTGCATGGCCTCAGGCGGTCCTTTCGATCGTGGCCAGCAGGAGATAGGCGTGAAGCTGTTGCACGTAGAGTTCCGCCCGCTCGCGCGCCCCGGTCCACACCACGGACCTGCCCGCCTTGTGCACCTCCATCATGTGGAGTTCGGCCTTCTGGCGCGCAAACCCGAACACTTTCATGAGGACCTTCGTGACGTAGTCCATGAGATTGATCGGGTCGTTGTGCACCACGACATTCCACGGAACGTCGAGGGATTCCTCCGTCTTCGTCTCCGCCTCGGTGAGGACGTCCCCGCCCGCGGCACGCGGGATGAACCCGGCGCCGGGGTGCATCGGAATGACGCCGCCACGCACATTCATCGCGCCACTGGCTGCCCCGCGGGCGGCGTCCCGTTCGCCGGGGTGGGAAGCAGCGTCGCCGTCGGAAGCGCGCCCGTGGGCGGCGCCGTGGCCGCCGGCGGCGCAGCCGGTGCGAGTTGGCCCTCCAGTTGCGTCATCCACTGCGCCGCATCCGGGTGCTGCGGGTAGGCCTTGATGATGTTGAACATCTCGGTCACCGCGCGATTCCGCTGACCGAGCACCATGATGTCCTGCGCCCGCGACCAGAGCAAAGTGGGGCGGCGCACCTGCGTCAACTGCCGCTCCTGATAGTCGGGCATGTCGGGTTGGACACGCTCGGCGTCGCGCTTGAGCACCATGTCCCAGTACTCGAGCAGACGGGGATCCTTCGACGCACGGAATTCGGGGAGGATGATCGAACGGTAAATCCCGTCCACATTGCCGGGCACCGGCTCCCAGCCCGCGCCTTCCTCGCCGTCGCCCTTCTTCTTCCTCCCACCGGCCTCGCCGAGCAATTCCACGATCAGAAGCCGCTTCGCCACGGGGCCATTCACGACGGACATCTTCATGATGCTGTCGTGCAACTTCACGGCGCGCGTGTCGTCGGCGACCGCCTTGTTTGCCGGAGGCCGCCTCACGCCGGGTGTGCGATCGCGCGCCTTGTCGATCTGCTCGGCGACCTTGTCGATCAGGTCCGCGTCCGCCTGCACCTGCCTGGTGAAGTCGATGATGTTCTTGAGCAACTGCTTTGTCTCCGCCCCGGAGGCGTGCTGGATCGTGAGCCCGAGCCACTGGAGATGCAGCCGGGCGGCGTTGGAAGCCTCCTTGCTCCGCAGGGCCTGGCCTTCGTCCTGCTGCCAGTCGCGCACCGCAGCCGTCTGGTGATCCACCCCGGCGAACTGCACCGCGAGCACGGCATCGGCCCACGCGGCCGCCGCCTTTTCATTCGACGCGGCGGCGGCCATCACCTGCTGGTAGCCGGTCGAGCGGCGCGTCTTGACGGAAGTTTCATTCTGCTCGCGGAACTGCCGCAGGGCCTGGAGCAACTGCTTCGCATCCACCGGCGGCGCATCGGACGTCTGCGGATAGGCGGGCGCGCACAGCGCGGCGATCAGCACGGGAACAAGGGAACGTTTCATGGGGTCGATGAGTAGTCCCCGATCTCTAGCGCAACGCGGACTTTTGCACAGGAGAACTTCTCTTCCCGCGCGCCGCTGGCAACCGTGCGCACAGGCCCGACCAGATGCGATCCTGCACCCGGTGCATCCGCGTGCGGGCGCGTGGCTCGCGATCGTCGTATCCGTTCAAGTGGAGGAGTCCGTGGACGACGTAGAGAGCCATCTCCTCGACCGGCCGGTGCCCGTGCGCCGCAGCCTGGCTCTTTGCGGTGTCCGCGCTCACGACGATCTCACCGTGGTCGAAGGTGATCACATCGGTCGCGCCGGGCACGCCCATGAATTCCTCGTGCACACGGGCGATGACCCGATCGCTGACGACCGCCACTTCCACCGCACGCAATTGCTTCAGGCGAAAAAGACCGTCCCCCGAATGATGCACGCACTCCGCGAGCGCCAACGTCGCAAACCGGCGCAGCCAGTCGGCATCGAAGCGGACGCGCCGCTGGCGGTTGACGAGGGTCATCTGCACGCCCGCAGATTGCATATGCGGGACGGGAAACGCCAGTGACTTTCCGAATACGACGCTGGAAAGTATCAAAACCCGCTGGCAGCTTCGAGTTACCCTTCACGATGATGCGCTTCCCCTTTGCCTTTCTCGTTCTCTCACTCGCAGCGCGTGCCATCGGCGCCGATGGCGACGCCTTTTTCCGCGAAAAGGTGCGGCCCATCCTCGCGGACCAGTGCTTCAAGTGTCACAGCCACGAGGCGAACAAGATCAAGGGCGGGCTGGTGCTGGATTCGCGGGACGGGCTGCTCGCGGGCGGTGATTCGGGACCATCGGCGGTTCCGGGCGATCCGGAGAAGAGTCTGCTCATCAAGGCCGTGCGCTACGAGGACGAGGATTTGCGGATGCCGCCGAACAAGGGCGACGGGAAGAAGTTGCCGGACGCCTCGATCGCGATCCTCGCCGAGTGGATCCAGATGGGCGCGCCGTGGCCGGAGGAGG
>JBEBGK010000513.1:0-3641 GCA_040081515.1 Chthoniobacteraceae bacterium | reverse complement strand
TACTTGAATTGCCGATCATAGCGTCGGCGGCTTTTGTGGTTTGGTTCAGTCATGGCTTTGGTGTTTGTCGTTCCAAAGCCCTCTCCACACAATCGAGGACAGTTCAAGCACGAGCACGAGCAAGAGGTAAGAACAGCGTGCCGCTGCCCTTTCAACCGGCTGCCGCAGCCCTCAGACCTGCAACGCCTTCATCCGGCGCGCGACTTCCTCGACGTTGGCCCTGCTGTTGAAGGCGCTGATGCGGAAGTAGCCCTCGCCCGCTGCGCCGAATCCCGCGCCGGGAGTGATGACGACGTTGGCCTCGCTCAGCATCTTGTCGAACATCTCCCACGAACCGAGCGTGCCCGGGCATTTCACCCAGATGTAGGGCGCGTTCACGCCGCCCCATGTCTTCCAGCCGGCGGCCTGCGCGGCCTCGCGCAGGATCGCCGCATTCCCCATGTAATGCTCGATGAGCGCGCGCACCTGTGCCTTGCCCTCCGGCGAGTAGAGCGCCTCCGCGCCCCGCTGGACGATGTAAGAGACGCCGTTGAACTTCGTCGTCTGCCTGCGCAGCCAGAGCGGATGCAGCGGCTTCTTCTCGCCGGTCGCGGTCGCGGCCATCAGCGTCTTGGGCACGACGACGAAGGCGCAACGCACGCCGGTGAATCCGCCATTTTTCGAGAAGCTGCGGAACTCGATCGCGCACTCCCGCGCGCCGGGGATCTCGTAGATCGAATGCGGAATGCCCGGCTCGCTGACGTAGGCCTCGTAGGCGGCATCGAAAAGGACGAGCGTCTCGTTCTTCCGGGCGTAGTTCACCCATGCCTCGAGTTGCGCGCGTGTCGCGGCGGCGCCGGTGGGATTGTTCGGCGAACAGAGATACACCACGTCCACGCGCCGCTGCGGCGGTGCGGCGATGAAACCGTTTGCCTCGTTGCCCTGGAGATACACGAGCCCGGAGTAGGCGCCGCGCGCGTCGGCCTTGCCGGTGTTGCCGGCCATCACGTTCGTATCCACGTACACGGGATACACGGGGTCCGTCACCGCGATCACATTCTTCGCGCTGAGGATGTCGAGGATGTTGCCCGTGTCGCATTTCGAGCCGTCGGAGACGATGATCTCGTCGTCCGCGACGTCGATTCCGTGCGCGCGGTAGTCGTTCTCCGCGATCGCATTTCGCAGCCACTCGTAGCCCTGCTCGGGACCGTAGCCCTTGAAAGTGTCGCGCACTCCCATCTCGTCCACCGCCTTGTGCATCGCGCTTCTCACGGCTTCGGGAAGCGGCTCGGTCACATCGCCGATGCCGCATCGGATGAGCCGTTTCGCGGCGTCGGCATTGCCGTCGGTGAATGCCTTCACCCGGCGGCCGATCTCGGGGAAAAGGTAACCCGCCTTGAGCTTGAGGTAGTGGTCGTTGAGGAAAGCCATGGGAATGCGTTTCGGTTTTCGAGTGTGAAGAGTGATGCCCCTGCGCGCGGGACATCCAGCGGCAGGGGGCGAGGGGTGTAGTGATGGAACGCCCTCCGGTCAACTGCGCGTGCGCTTCCGGTGGCGTCGCGGTTCGCCTACTGCCGGGGCGGCGTTTCTCGGAGACTCTTCGCGAACGCCCGCAGTTCCTCGTCATCGGTGCAGATGGCCTCGGCCTTTGCGATTTCTGCGAGCGCTTCGTCGAGGCGCTGCTGATCCTTGCGGCTGTTCGCGAGCGCCATCAGCGTTCTCACCCTGCCCAGCCGCGCCTCCACCTCGATGCGGAGCCGCTTGAGTTCCCCGCGTCCGGGCTCGGCCTTCAGGCCCGCCTCGATCCCGGCCAGCGCGGCGTGGAGCCGTCCGCCCTCCATGGACACCTGGGCCTTCGCGAGCGCATCGGTGGCGGTGTTGATGCGGGAGTTGATTTCGCCGCGATTGAATTCGCGTGGCGACGGCGGCCTCCGATCCGGTGGCAGGACCTTTGCCGCGAAATTCGCGACTGCGTCCGATGCCGGGAGGCCGAGCGAGAGCGAACCGCTGTCGATCAGCGTGCCCGCGAAAGTCCCGGCCGCGGTGATGGACTCGACCAGCGAATCCTCGGCCCGCGCGATGGATTTCCGCGCCTGTTCCTTCAGCGCCGCCGCCCTGCCGCGCATCTCCGCCGCGCGGACCTGATTCGAGTCATCCCCGACCGTGAGGCTCGGCCGGTCCGCCACCTGCGCGTTCCGCAAGAGACGCGCGGCCTCGGCGGCGGTCTGCGGGCCGGCTGCGCGCGCGGCCGCGAGTTCCGCCACGGAACGGGTCAGCGCCTCGCAATGAATCGCCAGGCCGAGCGCGCTCTTGTCCATTTCATCCGCCGTCGCTGCGCGGACAAAAATCGCGCGCGCACCCGCCATGTCGCCCTGCTGCATCGTCCGCACGCCCTGCCGCACCAGCGCCCAGTAATCCTTCGGCATCGGCTCGATCGCCTGGTCGGAGCAATGCAGCGCGAACGGCTTTCCATCACTCGCGGTCGCGAGCAGGAAGACCCTTCCCTTCGCCGCGTCGTAGCTCACCACCTTGAAGCTCTCGCCCGCCTTCCCCTGCCGGAACACGGCGGTCTTGAAATTCAGCGGCTCGTCCCGCCGCAGGCGCACCTCGTCCTCCGGCGCAAACTGCGCGAATGCGCCCTGCGCCCGGATCAGGCAGAGCGCGGCTGCGATCAGCGCGACAGCCCGCAGCACGGTTTGTCTGTCCGGAAAAGAAATCATCGGTTGCGAACGGGAGCACTCTCGGCGCAGCGGAAACCGTGCTCAAACAAATAAGACTCCAAGTGCGGGCTTGCGCACGACGGGCGCAAACGATGCGATTCCCGCACTGATGAACCCGACGCCCCTCCGCCTCGCAGTTTTCCTCGCCATGACCTCGCTGGCCGCAGCCGTGCCGGAGGCATTCGAAGTCGGCCCCGATCAGAAGGACGCGCTCCCGCGCGGCAAGGAGGCCGATGGAATCATCGGCGACTTCGTGCTCCGGAACGACAAGGTCGAGGCCGTCATCTCCGGGAACCTCCCACTTCGTCGCGCAAACATGAGCACATTCTACGGGGAGACGGGAATCACCCCGGGCTGCCTGTACGACCTCACGCTGCGCGGGGCTGAAGCAGGTGAGCTGGTCATTGTTCGTGCCGCGCAGCAGCAGGGCAGCGTCTCATGGGTGCGCGTGACGCGGGATGGCAGGCCGACCGCTGCGGCCCCCGCTGCCGCAAAGGATGCCGAGGCCGTCGTCGAATGCGTGGCGACAGCTCCGAACCGCGACGGCATCGCGCGCCGGCACGAATACCGGATCCGCGATGGCTGGTCGGGCGTGATGGTCACGACCACCGTCACGAACGAAGGCGCGAAGCCGCGCAGCGTGTTGCTCGGCGACAAGTGGACCAATTTCATCCGCACCGGCGTCGCGCCGATCGGCAACGGCGGCATCCTCTGGGCCGAGGCCGTCGATCCCGCGGACCGCTGCGGCTACGCGGTGGGATACGTGGACGACGAAGCCGGCGTCGCGACGAAGACGATGCGCGAACTGAATCCCGGCGAGAGCGTGAAGTTCACCCGGTTCGTCGCCGTCGGCCGTTCGCCGGCGGAGGCGGTCGGGCTCGTCGCGGAAAAGCAGGGACCGGCGGGCCCTGTCGCCGGCACGGTGAAGGACACCGCCGGCAC
>JBEBGK010000512.1:0-3649 GCA_040081515.1 Chthoniobacteraceae bacterium | reverse complement strand
CGCGCACGCGATTTCCTGCTGAACTCCCAACTGGCGGACGGCTCGTGGCTCGTCACGTCGCGCGTGAAGAACAAGGTGCAGCCTTACTTTGAAAACGGCGACCCGCATGGGGAACATCAGTTCATCTCCACCGCCGCCGCTTCGTGGGCCGTCGCAGCTCTCGCGCAGTTACTCCCGGCAAAGCCCGCCCCCAGGGCCCCATGAACTCCACGCCACGCAGCGCCTACGATCGCACCGGCGGCATCGTTTATTTCGCCCGGATGCTCGACAAGATCCGGCTGCACGCCGCGGGAAAGCTCCGCGCCGACTATCACGCAAATCTCGGAGATGGCTTCGATGGGCGCTGCTGCCGGCTGCTCGGCATCGAATACCCCGCCCTGTGCCAGCGCGTGCTCGCCGGCGGCACAGATGATGAAATCCTCGCCTGGTGCCACGCGCGCGGCACGCGGCCCACGGATGAACAAATGCTCGTCTGGAACAAGTTCATGGAAAAGCGCGGCTGGCGCGACGAGGACGACGGCTCCACGCAGGAACTCGAATCCTACAAAACCGCGAGCGGTCTCGCGCATCGCACCGATCTCGTCACGTTCTTCGACTACTACGAGGTGGACGAAGGCCGGCGCCCTTGAACTTCTCATCCCCGGCCACCGCGCGCGCCTGAGACTTTTCGGATCACCTCTTGCCAGAGGGCCGGTGTCCCTCCATATTCCGCCCCCTTTTTTCCGGGAAATATCCATGTCACAGCAAACCATCCGCAATATCGCCATCATTGCCCACGTTGACCACGGCAAGACCACACTCGTGGACTGCCTGCTCAAGCAAGCCGGCACGTTCCGCGCCAACGAAGCCAAGGCGAGCGAGGAGCGCATCATGGACTCCATGGACCTCGAGCGCGAAAAGGGTATCACCATCCGCGCGAAGAACGCGGCGTTCCGCTGGCACGATTACCACGTGAACATCGTGGACACTCCCGGTCACGCCGACTTCGGCGGCGAGGTGGAGCGCATCATGAAGATGATCGACGGCGTGCTGCTCGTGGTGGACGCGCACGACGGCCCGCAGGCGCAGACGAAGTTTGTCTTGAAGAAGGCGCTCGAGAACGGCGCGAAGCCGATCGTCGTCATCAACAAGATCGACCGCGAGAACGCGGAGCCGCACAAGGTGCTGGATCAGGTGTTCGAGCTCTTCCTCGAGCTGCATGCGAATGACGAGCAGCTCGATTTTCCCATCGTTTACGCGAGCGCGAAGAACGGCTTTGCAAAGCTCGATCTCAAGGACGAGAGCACCACGATGGACCCGCTCTACCAGACGATCGTGGACAAAATCCCGCCGCCAAAGATCAGTCCGGAGCCGTTCTTCCAGTTCGTCGTCGCGAACCTCGACTACAGCGAATACCTCGGCCGGCTCGCCTACGGGCGTATCGTCAGCGGCAAGGTGAAGCCCGGCGACAACATTGTCTGCCTGCACGGCGGCAATCGCACATCGAAGGGGAAAGTGACCGCGCTCTTCGGTCACGAGGGCCTGAAGAAGATCGAAATCCCCGAGGCGGAGGCCGGCGACATCGTCGGCATCGCGGGCTTCGAGGATGTGTTCATCGGCGAGACGCTCACGGACAGTGAGGAGCGCCCGCGGCTTCCGTTCGTGGACATCGATCCGCCGACGATCACGATGAAGATTTGCATCAACGACGGCCCGCTCGCCGGCCGGGAGGGCACACTGCTCACCGCGCGCCAGGTGCGCGAACGGCTTTTCCGCGAGACGCGCACGAACGTCTCGCTACAAGTCGCAGACACGGACGTCGCCGGACATTTTGAAATCAAGGCCCGTGGCGAAATGCAGATCGCCATCCTCGTCGAGCAGATGCGCCGCGAAGGATTCGAGGTGCTCGTCTCGCGGCCCGAGGTCATTTTCAAGCGCGATGAAAACGGCAACCTCATGGAGCCCTACGAGGAACTCGACGTCGATCTCCCGCAGGAATACCTCGGCGACATCATGCAGAGCCTCGCCTCGCGCAAGGCGGAGATCACCCACATGGAGCATCACCCGCACAGCGTGGAACTCACCGCCATCATCCCCACGCGCGGGCTCATCGGCTTCGAGACCGTCCTCGTGAATGTCACCAAGGGGCTCGGCATCATCAGCTCGCTCTTCCACGGCTACGGCCCGCACAAGGGCGAAATCCCCAACCGCGGTACCGGCGTGCTCGTGAGCATGGAGACCGGCGTGAGCACCGCCTACGCGCTCGACACCATCCAGGAGCGCGGGCGCCTCTTCATCGATCCGCAGGAGGAAATCTACGAAGGCATGATCGTCGGCGAAAACAGCCGCAACGAGGACATGCCCGTGAACCCCTGCCGCGCGAAGAAGCTCACGAACATGCGCAGCCAGGGCGACGGCAAGGGCATCAGCCTCCCGCCCGCGATGAAGCTCAGCCTCGAACGCACGCTCGAATACATCGCGCCGGACGAATACGTGGAAGTCACCCCAAAGAGCTTGCGCCTGCGCAAAAAGATCCTCGACGCCAACGCCCGCAAACGCGCCTCGAAGGCCGTCGAAGTGGCGTAATTGTTCGTAGCCGCGCGTGTCAAAGCGCGGGATGACCGAGGCAGCAACTTTGCCGTCGCGCTGGATCGGGAGGCCGTTTTCGCCGGCGGTTATGGTGCCGCTGTGAGCGGACGGACTACATTTTCCCCTGAGCAAAGAAGACTTCCAGCGCTTCGATCAGCGGCTGCAGGTCGTGACTCGCGGTCTGCCAGACTTGGTCGAGGTCCACGTCCCCGTAGTCGTGGGCGATGATGTTGCGCATGCCGCGCATGGCTCGGAAGGGCAACTGGGGAAACAGTGCGTGCGTCTCGGGCTCAACCCGTAGAAGCGTACCACGTCTCCCGCGAGCTGTGGACGTCCGCTCAGCTCTACCACCGCTCGTAGATGCCGCACGGCAGAACTTTGCAGTCGCGCTGGATCGGGAGGCCGTCTTCGCCGGCGGTTCAAGGCCACCGGTGGGGTCGGGAGCAAAGGGTGCCACCACGGCAAGATCGCCAAGCCGTTGCAAACTAGTGCCGGGATTCAGCCCGTGAAGGAGGAGCCAGCGCAAGAGACTGCTCACTCCCAACGCGGCCTCTGCGGGCTCAAGCCCGGCATTCCTTTCGGCAACACTGCGAAGTCTTGCCAGTCGGTGATCACCAGACCGTGGAGCGCCCATTGCCGGCAGGCGGCTCCCTGTTCTGTGGCAGCGGGCAAAGGGCCGCCCGCGATTCGCCGCAAAATCGTGCTCGCATATCCGCCGGAGATGCGTCATTTACGCGTCATGAGCATGACCACACTGACTCCCACCGGCGCGCGCGCCAATCTTTCCGCGCTGCTGCGCCGCGCCTTGAAGGGCGAAGACATCGGCATCGTGCTGGATGGAAAAATCATCGCCCTGCGGCCTGTGCAGGTGGAATCAACCGATTACGCGGCGCGCGAGTATGGCGCCACGCCGGCGGAGCTGGCGGCCTTTGAAAGGAGAACCCATGAAAAAATCGCGAAAGACCGGAAGGGGGGGAAGCTCCGCGCCTTCACCGGCGACCTCGAAGCCCTCGTTGCGGGCAAGGGTCGCCGATGATTTGCTCGCCCAGCTTCGCGCGAGATCGAGGGCGGACCGCAAGTT
>JBEBGK010000026.1:0-13626 GCA_040081515.1 Chthoniobacteraceae bacterium | reverse complement strand
GAACGGTGGGCTGGTCGCAATCTACACAACACATGAGCCGAACCAAATCACGCACACGCAGGGATATCGAGACGCAATACGACGATCTGGAGCGCTACAACCACAGGGACAACTCGCTCGTCCGGGTCCCCGAGAAGGAGCTGTACATCAATGCGCGGCGCGTGACCGGGTTCAAAGGCCACGATCGTGTGCTGTTCGTCGTGCTGGCGAGGCTGGCGCAGACGAACCCCGGGAGACAGTTCAGCGGGGCTGAGGTGCTCGATTTCATTTCGAAGCACCAGCAATTGCTCCGCCGCTTCAATTCTTCGATTCCACGCACATTGCAGGCGATTTACTCGGCAGCCACAAAGCTGCGCAAAGTGCTGGAGGCAGCGGGGGTCAGTCCTAATCTATTTGAATCGAATCGAGGCGGCGATGGTGGCTACCGCCTGAGCATTCCTTCAATCAATGTCAGCTTCGAACCGCCGTGGGAAGAAGGAGGGGCTTCCGCATGAGGGTTCTGTCCGACGGCTCCGTGGAAGATGCGCACAAGGATCGCCCGCAAACCCTGATGGAATCAGCGTTCGCGGGTGAAGGTGCGGGAAATACCAATGGGGCCGCACAGTGCCATCATTGGAGCATGTTCTGGATCAACAAGCATGGCGAATGGTCGGCGACTGCTGACTGCGCCGCGGAATTACCGGGTCTTCGAATCCGCCACGCGGAGGTCGCCGGCGCCGAGGTGTGCGTGCTCCTTGCCGACGAGAACGTGCGCGTGAATGGCAGTGCGGTTCGCCATGGCATTCGCGTGCTGCGCGACCGTGATGAGATCGCCGCCGGGACAGTACGGCTGTTTTTCTCCACGGAACGAATCGCTACGGTGGAGCCGTTCGCCGGTGAATCGGTGGCGTGCGGACGTTGTTGTAGCGCAATCGCTGAGGGCGATGACTCTGTCAGGTGCCCCGCATGCGGGACGGTGAGCCACCAGTTTGCGGAACTGCCGTGCTTTACCTACGGACCGACCTGCCCGAAGTGCCCCCAACCATCGCATCTCGGCGCCGGCCTTTTGTGGACCCCGGAGGAGGTGGGCGCATGAACCCGCATGTGTTGATCGTTGGTGCAGGTGCGATTGGAAGCGTGACGGCGCCGCTCGTTGCGCGGATGTCGGTAGTCACGTCGATCACCGTTGTGGATGGCGACATCTATTCGGCGGAGAATCTGGAATCCCAGGCAATAGGGGCGGAGGACGTCGGCATGCCGAAGGCGACTGCCTGCGTGAGGCGACTCCGTGCGATCCGACCGACTTTGCGCGTGAATTCAATCGAGCAGCGCATCGAGGAAGTCCCGCTCGGCTTGTTGCGCGATGTGGATGTGATCCTCGGCTGCGTCGATTCCCGTGAAAGCCGGCGAGTGCTCAATCATCTCGCTTTCCGTCGGGGCATCCCGTTCATCGACGGGGGCGTAATGGGCGATCTCCGCCTCGCCCGCGTGTCCGTCTTTGATCCGAGGCGGAAGACGGCGTGCATGGAATGCGCGTGGTCGCAGCGGGACTACGCGATGCTGGAGCAGACATTTGCCTGCGGCGGGACCAACGCCGCGCCCGCCTCGCGCTCACCGGCGTTTCTCGCGAGCATCGCGGCTTCGATGCAGGTTGCGGAGCTTGAGCGGCTGTGCGCCGGCGAAATTCCGGACGGTGAAACAGCGCGCGAACTGCTGCTCGAAGCCAGGGGCGGGCGCCTCCTCAACTCGAAACTTCGCCGAAATCCCGAATGCCGCTTTGATCACGAGACGTGGGGGATTCCCGATGCCGGATCCGTGCCGCTCGATCTGTCGGTGGCGGAACTTTTCGAGCAGACGCTGGCGGACGCACTGCGCGTGGATGGGAACTCCTTTGCGACGCGTTTCGGCTGCCGTTGCGGTGAAATGGAAGCGCTCCGCATTTCCACGAGGCTGAATGGAAACGCACCGGCCTGCCCGCGATGCGGCGAGCCGACACAGGCAATGGCCTATTTCAACACGGACGAATTGCGCCGCGAGGTTCTGCCGCAATCCGTGCTCGCGACTCCGCTGGTGGAAGCCGGCTTTTGCGAGTCCGACATCGTGCGCGTGGAGAGGGAAGGCGGACCGGTGTGCTTCGAATTGAAAGGATGCCAGCCGTGAGCATCGACCCAGTCTTTTCCGCGTTTCTAAGGACTCAGCGCCAGCAAGGGCTCGCGCTGGCGGCGTCCTCGGATCTGCTTCAGATCCAGCCGGAGCCGGGAGATGAGACCCCACGCAGGTACATCGCGCATTTTTCCTGCGAAAGCCTCGTTCGCCAGCCGAATGGCGAAATCGCGAGAGCGAACTCCTTCCTGGTTGGTATTCAGTTTAGTAACGACTACCTGCGGACCGTCGATCCGCGCGTCGTGGCGACGATCCTCCAGCCGCTCAACGTCTGGCATCCAAACGTGAACGGCCGCTTGATTTGCCTCGGCCATCTTCCGCCCGGAACCGGATTGACGGAAATCCTTTTCCAAATCTGGGACGTGCTGACCTACAACCGGTTCGCCGCGCACGACGGCCTGAATCCCGAGGCAATGGAATACGCGCGGCAGAACAGGCATCTGTTCCCGATTTATCGCCGTCCACTGAAGCGCGTGACCGTGACCGGAGGTGCGTCATGACGGCCTGCGAATTCGAGACGTCGGGCACCAACCGCTGGCGGATGCACCATGCCGGTCATGGCTTCGTGAGCGCGCGCCTCACCGACGGCTGGCTATGCTGTGAGGTGCCTGCATCGTGTGCGGCGGACCCCGTCGCGCTGCTGACTCGCAATGCGACGCTGCCGCGGTCTTTGAAATTTGCGCCCGACCGCACCGGGCGTGTGTGCCTGCGGGCGGAGCTGCCGGTGATGGACGACGCCGAGGTGGAAGCCTCACTCCGATTCCTTGCAGCATCGTACGCTCAATCCGCCGGCGCAGCTCCCGTCGCCGGGCCCTTGGCTTCGGCGATGCCGGAACAGTGGGAGACGATGGAGGCCGATAAGCTCGCGACGCTGTGCAACGGAGCGGGGTGGCCGGCCAGCATCCGCGGGACGGAATGCCGTGTGCCGCTTGCGTTCGACGATCGCCGTCCTGCGGTGGTCCGCGTCGAAGGCGGACTGTGCGCCTCGGTGGATGTGGTGTCACCAAATCCGGAGCATCCCGCTTGCATGGCGGCGGTGGCGCTTCTGCTTTTCCGAGCCGGGGGTTCGGTCCGTCTCACCCGGCCGGTGCTCATGGAAGGAACCGTCCCGCGTTTTAGGTTTGAGGCGTTCGTGCCGGGACCAGTGTGCGCGGAAAACATCGTTCCCGCGCTCTCGGCGCTTTCGTTGGCGCTCGAATGCTGTGCACGCGAAGCGGAGGCGCTCGGTGACGAGGCGCTCGCGGAGGAATTTCTCGCTCTCGGGGGCGGCGGACCCGCCGTTCCCGCAATCACAACCAAAACCAAAACAACAAAACCATGAACACAATGAAACAAACCATCAACCGCATCCTGTTCTCGAAAGTCAACGGAGAGCAGCCCGTCGCGGTGAGCGATGTCGCGATCGACATCAATCTCGGCGAACTGCTCGACGCAGTGGTGCCGCGAATGAACCTTCAGAAGCACGACAGCAGCGGCCGGCCGCTGGAATGGTCGGCGCGACTTTCGAGGGAAGGCCGGACGGTGTTCCGCAACGAGGTCGTGGGCGAAACGCTTCGTGATGAAGACGAGCTGGTGCTCGCACCGAATGTGGACGCCGGAATGACGGCATAGGGGGCAAAGCGCGGCGGTCGTTTGGGGAAGCGGCCGCCGCGCAGTCCGCAATTCGCAGACAATGAAAACCACGCGCTGGAAGCACGAAATGGAACTGCGGGGCACCGCCGGGCAGTCGCTGGGCCGCCATGTCTGCGAGCCCGATCTCGAGCCTGCGCGTGAAGCCATCCGGCTGGATGCCCTGCGGGATGGGGCGGCGTTTGATATTCCCTCCTCGGGCTTCGGGAGCGGCCCGTTGTGGGAGCAATCGCGAGGGGAGCCGTATCTCGCGGGCATTCGCGTTTCGCATGGCGGCCGCGAATGCATCGTCGCGGCGGAAGCGTGTTTCGACGACGCGGCCCGCGGAATCAGCGCGATGCTGCGGGATCTGGGCCAGATCGCTGTAGAGGAACGCGTGGATTTCGAGGTCTTGGCGTTCCCTGATGAGACGCCGCCCGCGACGGTCAAAGCCAGGTTTCAGATCGAAGACCTGCCGTCCACGCCGGTGACCCGCAAAGTGGATCTGGCTGCGTGGACCGCATCCTCGACGGCGGTGGATGAGGATACCAATCCGCAACTACCGGTTTTCATCCCCGGGCAGGTCATCGACGAACTGCACGCACGGTCCCTCGCCGCGGATGGCATTGAAACCGGAAGCATCCTCGTCGGGCATTTGTGCCGGGACCGCGCGACAGGGGCACTGGCGGCGCTCGTCACCGCGCAGCTTCCGGCGGAGGGAACGACAGGAGACGCGACGCGGCTCAAGTTCACCCCTGCAACGTGGGAGGCGGCAATGACCGCGGTGCGGGGCCGCGGCCTCGGGGAGATGATGATGGGCACGAGTCACTCCCACCCGGCCCGCGCATGGTGCGCGAAATGCCCTCCGGAAAGACAGCGGGCTTGTGCCTTTGCGCAGCCGTTTGTCAGCCCCGAAGACCGGATCCTTCATCGCTCCGTTTTTGTCCGTGCCTGGTGTGTCTCACTTGTGGTCGTAGATGCCGTGGGCGGAGTGCGGAATGGCCTGTTCGGGTGGCAACACGGGGCGCTGGTTCGGCGCGGTTACCGCCTCCTCAACAACGGCGAAGGCGGGATTTTTCCAGACTCATCGCACTCAACCAAATCATCCCATGCCAAGAAAAACTGATCTCGAACTCATCAATGAAACGCTGGATGCGCTGAAGGAGGAGAATCTCAAGCTCACGCAGCCACCGCTCCATTCCGCCGAGTTTCTCCAGATGATGGCTGGCGGACAGGCCGTGGTGCTTTGCGGATCGCAATCGCGCCTGGTTACCGTGCTGCCCGGAATCGATCTCGCCGACCTGCCTCCCGGGCATGAGGTATGGGTCAATCAGGAGCGCAACTGCATCGTCAGCCGCGCAAGCGACCGGCGCGGAAGCGGGGACCTCTCGGAGTTTGAACGATTGTTCGGCGACGATCGCGCAATCGTCCGTTTCCGCGACACGGAGATCGTGGTCCAGCTCCCGGCGCCTCTCCGCGGGATGAATTTCCGGCACGGCGACCCGCTGCGCATCCGGGAGGGATGGGCGCTGGAGAAAGTCGAGCGCATGGAGCCGGAGTTGCCGCCGGACGATCTGCCCGACGTTTCGCCCGAGTCGATCGGCGGGCAGCAGGAATGCGTGAAGCGCCTGCTCCGCGCAGCAACCTGCCTGCTGATCGATCCCAAGCGCGCGAAACGCTACGGGCTCGGAAAAAAAGGGCGGACGATTGTACTCAGCGGACCTCCGGGCTGTGGCAAGACGCTGATGGCGACCGCGTGCGCGGCGGAGATCCGAAGACTGAGCGGGAATCGTTGCGAGTTCTTCGTGGTGAGGCCCGGGGAATTCGACCGCATGCATGTCGGCGAGGGCGAGGGTCTCATCAACGGTACATTTAATCGCGTGACGAAAGCGGCTGAGCGCAACGGCCAGGCAATGATCTACATCGACGAACTGGACGGCGTCGGAGCGGTCCGAGGGCAGCCCGGCAACGTGCATGGGGATCGGTACACCGGTCTGCTTTTGTCCCGCATCGACGGAGTGAAGTCGCTCGGGAATGTGCTGATTCTCAGCAGTTGCAACGCATTGGATCGCGTCGATCCCGCGCTTCTTGAGCGGCTGAGCGGCATCCACATCCGCGTGCCACGACCGGGCCTCAAGGCAGCCAGGGAGATTTTCCGGGTCCACCTTCCGGGAACGCTGCCGTTCAGTCCTAACGGAGCCTCCGCTCAGCGGACCCGGGAAGAACTGATCGATTCCGCCGCGGCCCGGCTCTGCGGCCCGCAGGCCGAAGTCATCGCGACCGTCAAATTCAAGAACGGCAAGGAGGAAGTCTTGCAGGCGGGGCGGTTCCTGAGCGGTCGGCTCATCCAGCAGGTGTGTGTGGACGCGAGTGAGACCGCCTTTTACGCCGAGCCCGATCGTGAGGAGCCAGGGGTGCAGCTAGGCGACATGCTGGATGCTGTGGAAGCTGCCGTGGATCGCCTCCGGGTCACGGTCACTAGCAACAACATCCGCGCACTCGTTGACGACCTCCCGGAGGACCAGGCCATCGCCGCCGTCGAGCCGGCAAAGCGCACCGTCAAACGCGCCCATCGTTTTATGAACTAAGCCATGAACTCAATCGACGACTCAAAACCGCCCGGGAGTAATGGAGGCAGGCAACCGTCCTCTTTTCTTAACAAGCCGATCCACGTTCCGAAGTTGGTCGGCAGCGATATCGAGTTTGCGAACACGCTTGAAGGAATCGATGCCACCGACCGCTGCACGCCCGCAGGTTGGGCATTGCTCGCGGAACTGCCCGGTCTCCCAAACGAAAAAGCCCGCGCGCTCCACGACCCGCGCATGCCCGGAACTCACCAATGGCCAAACGAGCGAGATCTCGGTCGGCGATTCGTGTCCAACGGTTCGTGTTTTTACATGGACAGTGGGCACACAGAGGGGGCCTCGTGCGAGTTGCTCAGTGCCCGCCAGCACGTCGCGTGGTGGGCGGCGACGCAACGCATTGTTAGCGAGGCGCAGGCCCGGGCGAATGCGAAACTGCCAGCGGGGCAACGATTGCGCGTGGCCGTGCGCAACAGCGACGGATTTTCGAACTCGTTCGGCAGCCACGACAATTTCCTGATTACGCGTCCGGCTTGGGAGCGAATGATCAAGCACCCGCCGACGACGGCATGGCTCGCGTCGTTTCAGGTCTCCAGCATCGTGCTGACCGGAGCCGGCAAACTCGGTTCGGAGAACGGTCGGCCTGCCTGCCGGCACCAGTTGAGCCAGCGTGCTGACTTTTGCGCAACACGGCTGCTCTCCGAGGAGACGATGTTCGATCGTCCCATCATCAACACCCGCGACGAGCCGCACTGCGGCCCCGGCCCGCGGTCGCACCTGGCACGCCTTCACTGCATCATGCACGATGCCAACCTCTGTCCCGTCGCGCAATTCCTGAAGATCGGCACGATGCAGATCGCGCTGACGATGATCGAGGCCGGCGAAATCGAACCCAAATTGTGCCTCGCTGATCCGGCATCCGCCCTCGTCGGGTTCAGCCACGATCCCTCGCTCAACGCCACCGCGAAACTGAAACGCGGCGATGAGACAAACATTGTCGATTTACAGTTGCGATTTCTCGATGCGGCTGACCGGTTTGTCGGCGCCGGACGGTGCGCGGGACTCGTGCCGGACGCCGAGGTCATCATCGCGTATTGGGCTGAGACGCTCTCCATGCTCAAGCGGCGCGACTTCGACAGCCTTGCCGGACGCCTCGACTGGGTGCACCGGCTTGCTCTCATCGAGGGAGCATTGGCCGCGGATTCCCGGCTGTCGTGGGACAGCCCCGCTTTGCGGCTCATTGACTTTGCCTATGGCGACATCGACGGCGGGATGTTTTTGGAGGCCCAACAGGTCGGCCTCGTCGAGCAACTCGTCACCGAGGAGGAGATATGCGCCGCGATGTCCACCGCTCCCGAGAACACGCGTGCTTGGACGCGTTCGAGGATCCTTCAATTGGCCCCCGCGGAGATCGTGGCGCACGTTGACTGGGACTCGATCACGCTTCGCGAGAAGGGCGGGAAAATGAGGACGCTCTGGCTGGGCGATCCCCTCGGCTTCGCGAAGGCAAACAGCCCGATCCGGAATGCCACGACCTTTGAGGAGGCCCTCAAAGCCCTCCAGCAAGACCGCACCTTCGAGCCCTGATTTCAACGCAAACAAAAACCAACAACAACAAACACACATCATGAACACACAGGAACAACAAACATCCACATCCACACCGGAACGCCGTCCCGAAGGGGATGAATCCGCCGCCGGCGCCAACCTCGCAGCCAGCAGGGCCGCCCATGAGCGCCGGCAACAGATCGCCAGGGCGCAGCTTGAAAAGGCGGCAGCGCAAAATGCCGAACAGGAACTCGAAACCCGCCGCCAGAGGGGGGGCGAATAACATGAAACAGATTCGTACTCTCTTTGGACTCGAGGCTGAGACACGCTTCGAGGCCTTTCATCCGGATGGTTCGCGGGACACTCATGCACTCCGTGCCGTCGAAAAGATCTGCTGCGAAGGCATCCGGCATCTCGACGGTGAGGAGCGCGGTGTGTTCTTGGGAAACGGCGGCAACTGGTACCCCGAAGCCGCCGGAGACTATGAACACCAGGAGTTCAGCACCCCGGAATGCACCAATCCCACGGACGCCGTCCTCTACTCCGAAGCCGGCTACCATTTCGCGCGCCGGGGAGCCGCAATTTTCGCCGAGCGGAACGGGGGCCGCGCCTGTTTCTCGCGAAGCAACGTCTGCTACTCGGCTCAGACTTCATGGGGTAATCACGAGTGTTATTGCACAAACCATTCACCGGATTCCCTTGCAGACGCGCTGTTCGGACACTTTGCAAGCCGGATCATCTATTCCGGCGCAGGCGGCTTCGATGCAAAATCAGCAGGGCTCGACTTCGTGCTTTCGAGCCGCGTGCCGTTCATCGGTGCGATCCGATCCGGGAGCACTGAAGGCCCAGGTCGCGCGCTCTTTCACAAGGACTACAAATCCCCGCGCGGGCATGGCGGAAAATATCGCATGCATATCATTTGCGGCGACGGCTTGTGCAGCGAGCGCGCCCTGTGGCTCCGCACCGCGACCACGGCGCTCATGGTAGCGCTCGCGGACCACGGTCGCATGCCGGGGCGCCCGGCGAAAGTTTCGGAGCCCCTCGCTGCCCTCCACGCGATCAATGCGGATCCATTGTTGAAGGCCGCCGTGTACTGCGAAGACGGCAAGCTTAGGACGGCACTCGATATCCAGAGTGAGTTGCTCGGTCACGTGGAGCAGCATGTGGAGATCTTGCCGCCCTGGGCGCCGGATGCAGTCTTTGAATGGCGTCGAGTGCTCGAAAGTCTCGCGACTGACGGACTGGCAGGCCCGGCGGGTTCGCACGACGTTGCGATAAAGCATGACCTCTATTCGGCCGTTCTCGCGCAGCGCGGCTTCCACTTCGGCGGTGTCACTGGCAACGCCGCAATCGCCACCGGCAAGGCTGGCAAGGCGGAACTGAAACGTATCCGCACGGAGATGATGCTGTTGGATACGAGGTTTTCGGAAATGTCCGAAAACGGGTTATTCGAAATCCTCGACACCGCTACGACCCCTCATCTGCTGGATCACCGGATTCCCGGGGTGAAGGAACGCGTCGAGTGGGCAATGGAGAATCCACCAACCGATACGCGCGCTGCTGCACGCGGAGCCATCGTGAGACAATACTCTGGCACTGCGGTGGCCGAGCAACTCCGCGTCGGCTGGAGCTTCGCCGTCGATAATGCCAGCGGCAGGAAGCTGGACTTGTCCGATCCATTTGACTCGAAACCAACCTGCCTCGGTGAGTTCGATCCGAAGCCCAGGCCCGCCGACCCAGCCGGGAAACCGGGTGCAGCTCGCAGGTTCAGGGAAATGATTGGCATTTGAAACCCATGGCGGCGCCGCACCGATTCCTCGCCCTTCTCCGGCGACTCGTGGCCGGGAGAGACTCTCGCGCGAACATCGAGGCGCGCCTGAGTGCGGCGCCGCCAGACCTCGCCGCGCCGGATGCCCGCTGGCATGTCGCGGTCTCCCACCATTCCTTCCGTCGTCTGCTGCGCGCCACACTCTTCGCCGATGGTAGCTGCATGCTTCGCATGGACGAAGATCCACCCGGCTCGGGCGAGCCGCTGCCCCTGGCGCTCGCGTCGGAAATCTTCATCATCGTGCAGCTCCACTTTCCATTCGAGTTCACCGATGAAGAAGAAAAACCCTCCCGACGCAAACCGCGAGCGTTCATCGCGGTGCATCGGCGTGCCTCCGCGCCCGTCATCGTTGGTTACGATCCTGCGGGCCCGGCCGCGGCCTCCCGGCTGGCATCGCTGCTGATTCACGCGGCTGCGATTGACCGCAAATTTTCAGGCCATCACGGCCGGAAAACCCAACAAGACCAAACCAAACCAAACCCATGAAAAAACACATCTCACACACCAATGCCGGCATGCGCCGGATCTTCGACGATCTGGAATTTGTCTTCGACGAACGATTCTTCTCCCGGGAAGATCTGCTCCACTTGCGCAACAATTTCCATCGCCTCGCTCCGGGCGCGTACCACAGCCCGGACGGGACCGGCTGCATATTTGGCATCCTTACCGAGAAGATGGCCCCCGAAACGCGGATCACTTCGCGCGAAACCCTGACTAAATACTTCACAGGCAGCCACGGCGAGACCGTCAGGGAGCTTCCCGTGTACCAACCCGCCCGCTGGCTGGTGCGGGCCTTCGATCAGCAGCCTTGTGAACGTTATCACGGAGTCGTCCTGGATCGTGACACGCTGTGGGAGGCGCTGGAGATCGCCATTCTTGCCCGGGCGGACGAACCCAGCGGGGCTCAGCACCGCACGCCTCCGGTTCGGCGTGTTGCACAAACTGATTGCTGAGGGAGATGCGGTGGGGCGGAAGGGCCGCACCCGACTTCGCCGACGGCTGCCAAACCCGCCGGGCAGAACTTTTTTGAAAATAATCCCCCGATCTGTCACCGAAGGCCCCGGGAGTTTCTATAAGAAGGAAAAGCCGCTCGTCCCAAGCCCAAAAACCTTCTATGCGCCTCTACCGCCCCGCCGCAATGTTCAGTTCCCTTACGCCTGCCGACGCCGCACGCTTCCGCACCGGAATCGCCCACATCCGCGCCGCCTCATCCCCGAAGATCGCGACCGCCCTACTCGACGCGCTGGCGAGGGAGTTCGGCGTGCCGGCGCCTTGGGCGCACTCGAATGAGTACCGGGAATTGGCCGAGGTGACGGTCGACCGCCTGCCTCTACCTTTGAAGTCATATGCCGAGCATATTCTATACGATGGAGCAAGAGCGGACGCGGAAGACATTGCGATGGCGACGGTGTCCGAAATCATAGGGATCCCAGATTCCAAGACCGTGTATGATCGCACAAAGGGCAAGGGGTTCATTTCGTGGGCTTACGCCCGCGTGCAATGGCGCGTCCTCGACAGAAACAAGCGTGCAAACCGCGGCGACCGGGTGGACGAAGGCGGATCCGATGAGGGTCGTCGCGAGTTGCTGGATGCGACGCGGGCGCTATCATCCGGCGCGGAATTCGAGGAACTCAGATCCCGCATCGTCGAGGATAGCGTCACAGCGACTTGCCGGGCGTTTCCAAAGATGCTGGGCGAAGGTCCAGAGTTTCTCAAGGCGTTGGGCGAAGGGATCTTCCTCGACGAATGGTATAGCTATACGAAAACCGCAGAGCGGAAACGGTGGGATCGCCAGACATACGACCGCTACAAAAAGTTTCACGAACGGAATCCCAAGATAGTCGTCCACTTTGAACGCGAACTTCTGGTCCGCGTGGCAAGTGCACTTGGGGAGACTTTTGATTGAAAATACCACCCATCCCAAATTCACGGCAACGGCACTCACCAACGAAATCAAACAAATGAATCCAAAAACAAAATTTCAGGATGAACTGATTCGCGTCTTCACCACAGCGCCGAGAGAGAGCGACATCGCCCCTGCCCGACTGGCGGAGTTGAAGGCGGAATTTCTCGCCCGTGTGGAAGGAAAGATCGCCGCGGGCGCTCCGCAGAGGACGATCGGTGCGGCCGGTGGCGTCCTCGAACGTATCCGCTCGTCCTTGCCGAACCTTGTTGTAGGCGAAGCGTGCGATGATAGTCCTGCTTTCGCCCTCGCGGCTGCGGGGGCTGCTGATTCCGGAGATTCCGGCCACACGGCAGAGCACGATACGGTAGAAGCAGTCCTGCTGCCAGACGGCGAAGGCACCGGGGAAAGGGTTAAATTGGTTGCAAAACTGCCCACCCCCGCGGAGGACGGCACCATCCTCTTGCTCATGGCGCTGGATCATCTCCGTGCGAAATCCGACGCCGCTTATCGCGTCGCACTCACAGATTGCGATGCCACGTTCGAGGTCACGGCCCACGGAATCTTGCGGGGCCGGGAGGAGAAATGGCTGACTTTCGACGCCCGCAATGCGCCCGAGAATCAACGCGCTGCGGTGAGGGCGTTTCTCCTCGCCTGCGGGCGGCAGCCGGAGCGCCCGTTCCGATTCATACTTCACAGAGATGCCTGACGCCCGGATCGAGCTTTTTGCGGAATTTTTGGCGTGGAGTCTGGAGCACCCCAGCGAAGCGCTCACATACTTGTGGCGCAAATTCAAGGAGCGCCCGGACAAACGGAGCGCGGTCTCCAGCCTATTCCATCCAGGGATTTCCGAAGACAATCAGGCCGGATTCATGAAGTGGCTGGTATCGCGCGCGTCCGCGGACGGTGACCCGCTGCTGGTGAGCAAGGTGGCGTGCATGGAACCGTTTGGGAAATGGGTGTGCTTTGAGAGAGTCCGGGCGGAACGGCGCGCAATCCGCGGAGTCGTCATGCATGCGCTCAACTCCGGCGGCGCGGTGATCGAGGTGCTTGCCCAATGGCTGCCCGCCGGAAGCGCGGCGACGGAGGTCGGCGCGCTCGCGGAAGACTGCGGCTTCCGTCCGCCAACAATCCAAAAAGTGGCATCCGAGGCGCGCGCCTTCCTTCGGAGCGCTCGCGTGGCTGCCGCGCTCGTGCTTCGTTGCCCTTGGCGGGCGGTGGCCGGCTTGCGGCGTCTCCCGCTTGCGGTGTGCGACATCCTGTTCACCATCGTGCTGTCTGCGACGGTGCTGCTCGTTGCGCTGTGCTTTCACCCGCCGGAATCGCTCCCGGCACTGGCAGCCACATACGTTTGGCTCGCCGGCTCGGTGTTGGGCGCGGGGTGGCTGGTATTCGCGTTCCTCTTTTTCGGCACATGGAATGCCGGCAGGCGGTTGGCCGACGAACTGGAAAAGTCGCAACTTTGCGTGACGCGCTACCCAAACGAGGGCGAGCCGGTCAGCGGTGATTCCTACAGTGGTACCGTGCTCATCGCCGCCGTGGCGGATGCCTTGCGCCACGCTTCGGGAACGCCGTGGCTTTGGGACGGCTGGCTTGACGCGCTGGTGGCTGGCCGAAACCAATTCTGCATCTCCACCGCCACGATGAACAAAGGCTCCGAGCGAGCCACGCATCGCATCAAACTGCTGCCAGTAGGGAGCATCCGGGAAAAACGCGACATTGCGGCAAGGGCCTGCATTTTCCGGCTCATCGTGGCCTCGGATCATGCACGCGAAACTGCGAAGATGCCCGCGCCGGAGCAATTCATACCGTGCCGGTGGCTTGCGGATGCGATGTTCGCCGCCGTGGGCTGGAATGTCCGCTGCCGCGAGGGTTTCCGCGTTTGGGCGGAAACCTTCATCCGCCGCCGCTTCCGGGTCTGCGCGCTGGCATTCTCAATCCCGTGCATTCCGATCATCGCCTGGAACGCTCCGTGGATTGCCGCCGAGAGCGAGTGGGATTCGGAGGGTTACTCG
>JBEBGK010000511.1:0-3688 GCA_040081515.1 Chthoniobacteraceae bacterium | reverse complement strand
CGGCAGATCGCAATCGTGACCTACAGTCCGCTCGGCGCAGGCTTCCTCACCGGGAAGCACCAGCGCGGCGTGGCGCCCGGTTCGCGGTTCGATTTGGTGCCGGGGCATCAGGATGTCTATTTCCACGAATCGGCTTACCGAAGGCTCGCGCGGCTCGAAGCGGTGGCCGCGCGGACGGGACTCAGCCAGGCACACCTCGCGCTTGCGTGGGCGCTGCATCAGCCGGGCATCGCTTCCGTGCTCATCGGGGGACGGACGCCCGCGCATCTCGATCAAGCACTGGCGGCGGAAGCCTTGGACGATCCGGCGTTGTTCGTGGAGTTGGCGGCATCGTAGCGGCCGACGGAACAGACTGTGTGAAAAGTCGGCGTTCAGGTTCTACCGGGCGGCGCTCCAAATTGTGGAGCCGACGACTCGTCGGCTGGGAGGATGGGCGCAGGCGGCGGGATGGTGCGGACCAGGACGCGCTCTGAGTCCGTGGGCGCGCGCTCCGAAGCGAAGGAACGGGCCGACAGATTGTTGGCCCCACATTGTCCGCCCGCCTACAGCTAAATGACCCTCTGCGAGCGCCCCGTTCCGGCGGCGTGGTAGCAGGCGAAGACGGTCTTCAGCACTTGCAGGCTCTCCACTCCGGTGACCGGCGGCGGCTCGAGCCCGAGGCTCGCGCGGACGCAGGCACGGACGAGCAGCGTGTAGTCGGGCGCCTCGGCAGGCCCGTCGTATTTCCGCACTTCGGCGGGTGTCTCCTTCGTGGAATACCATTTCAAGAGTTCGCCACCGTGCGGCTCGAATTGCAGCCAGCCGTCCGCGCCCCAGATCTTGATGTGCGAATGATAGCCGCGGTCGAGATAGTAGCCGCTGGTGATTGTTCCAAAGCTGCCATTGTCGAATCGCAACGCCATCGCCGCGGAATCCTCCGCCTTCAAAGGTTGTCCGCCGACGATGCCGGTGAAGCCCGCGGTTTCGACGATCTTCGATCCGGTCATGTGCATGATCAGATCCAGCCAGTGAATGCCGAGCCAGATCAGATGCCCGCCCCCGGAGCGCGCCCGGTCGGCGAACCACGAACTGTGATAGACGGCATTCTTCAGCCGGGTCTGATCGGCGACGATGTGCAGTTCGCTCCCGTAAATGCGCCCGAGCTTTCCCGACTCGATCAACTTCCGGGCAGTCTGCACCGATGCGCGAAGCCGGTTTGCGAGTGCGAGCGAGAGGTTCCGGTGCTTCATGTCCGCCAGTCGCACGAGCGGCTCGAAGTCCTCCGCTTTCACGCACGCCGGCTTCTCCGCGAGGACGTGGCAGCTTGCTTCGAGCGCCGCTTCGATCACGGGCGGCGTCTTCACGGCTTCGAGGGTCACGAGGGCAAACGTCGGAGTGTGGTCGGCGAGCGCCCTCGCATGGTCCCGCTCGAACGCCTTCAACTTCGCCCCGAGCGTCTTCCGTGCGACTGCCTCAAAGCCTCCGCTGGGATCGGCCACCACGACGGCCTCGACCTCGGCGGTCGCAGCCAGGCCGGCGAGATAGCTGTCCACGTGCGCCCCACCTGCATCGGTCAAAACGGCGACAGTGATTCCGGGCATCGGTTGTTCTCCTAAAAAGAGGATCGCCCTTCCGTTCGATCGAGTCTGGAGGAAACCGGGTGATGGGTCATCCGCACGCAATGGCCGCCTGCATGATCTGCAGCTTGGCAACGGGAATCCATGGAGGCTCTCATCCTCATCGAGGGTAATTTCCCGCCTGCCGCCGTCAATCGCCCTGTCTGGCAGGGAGGCCGGCAGGTGCGCAGGGCGCGGGAGAACGGCACGATCTTCGGTCATCACACCGTCGAGTTTGAATTCGCGGACGGTTTCCATTTGCTCAGCCAGTGCTGCCAGATTGGCGGCAAGTGTGCGCGCACGGTGAGCGAGCAGCTCGTGCCGGAAGATATCGGCTGGGACACGGAGCCGCCGGTGAAACCGGATGCGGATGGGTGGTATCCCGTGGCGATCCCGGGCACGACCGTGCCGGTGTGAGGGTGCGGAACACCACTTGGTTCGCCACGGTTGCCAGCAGCCCCCGTCCTTCATAGCCTCCGCCGAAACATCGACCCCTGACCCATGCGAGCGACAAAGATTTCCCACCTGATTGCCACCTGCATCGCAGCATTGAGCGCACCGCTCCCCGTGGTCGCTGCGGATAAACCGCCCAAACCGGCGGGCCTGAAGTTCCGCGTTCAGCAACTGCACATGGACAACAACGAAGGTTGCGCCATCGCCGATTTCAACAAGGACGGCAGGCCTGACATCAGCGCGGGGGAGTTCTGGTATGCCGGCCCGGACTTCAAGGAGAAGAAGCCTCTGCGGAAGTTGCAGGTCCAGCCGCCGGATTACCTCACGAACAATGGCGAGCATGCGTGGGACGTGAACGGCGACGGCTGGCCGGACATCATCAGCGGTTCCTTCCTCGATCCGGAGATCTGCTGGTATGAGAATCCGAAGAGTGCGGGCCTCGCCAACGGTGACCTTTGGAAGAAGCATGTGCTCATCGACACCAAGCTCAGCCAGAACGAGTGGACTGAGTTTCGCGATCTCGATGGCGACGGCGTGCCGGAGTTCATCGTGAACTCATGGAACGACAGCAACCCGATGGCTTGCTACAGGCTCGGGAAAGGCGAGACCGGTGAACCGGTGTTCCGACAGTGGCTCATCCACGCAGGCGAAAAATTCAGCAATGGCCACGGCATCGGCTTCGGGGACATCAACGGGGATGGGCTCGATGACATTATCTACGGGAACGGCTGGTATGAGCGCCCGAAAAGCGGAGCCGCGACGCAGGCGTGGGTGAAGCACCAGGACTGGAATTTTCCCCACGCGAGCTGCCCCATGCTCGTCGTCGATCTCGACGAGGATGGACGCAACGACATCATCTGGGGGCACGGGCACAACTACGGGCTCTATTGGGAGGAGCGGCGCGACAACAACAAGGACGCCAGCACCAACTGGCGGCACCGCCTGATCGATGACCGCTTTTCCCAGCCGCACGTGCTCGTGTGGGAGGACATCGACAATGACGGAAAGCCCGACCTGATCACCGGCCGACGTGTCCGCGCGCACAGCGGCAACGATCCGGGCGATGCGGAGCCCGGCGCGGTCTACTATTTCAAGTGGAACAAGGAGCAGCGGAAGTTCCAGAAATTCCCCGTGGCGGAAAATGGCCCCGGCATCGGCCTGCAAATCCGCGTGGCCGATCTCGATGGGAATGGGTGGAAGGACATCGTGTGCGCAGGCAAAAGCGGGACGCATGTCCTGTGGAATGGCGGAAGGTAGCCGGGCGTCTTCCCTGCCCGGGAAGTGGAGGTAAGGGGATTCGAACCCCTGGCCTTCTCATTGCGAACGAGACGCTCTACCAACTGAGCTATACCCGCAAGCCTTGGGGGTATAGCTCTATACCCCCAAGGCTTGCGGCGGAAGAGTTCCGCCGCGGTCGGAAAAAGTCAAGGACGGCGGCGGTTTTTTTACCGGGATTCTCGCGGGCCTTGCGGAAGCGGCGGCGGCGTGCTGTCCTTCGCGTCCGCTTTTATGAAAACACCCATCCGCATCGCAGTCACCGGCGCCGCCGGTCAAATCGGTTACTCCATTCTGCCCCGCATCGCCTCGGGCGCCGTGTTCGGGCCGGACCAGCCGGTCATCCTGCACCTCATCGAAATCGA
>JBEBGK010000510.1:0-3698 GCA_040081515.1 Chthoniobacteraceae bacterium | reverse complement strand
CCGGCGAATGGCCCCAGGTCAGCCGGCTCTCGATTTTCAGCCCGCCGAGCTGCCAGCCCTGCCCTGCGGCGAAGGTCTTCGCGCCCTCCACCGGCTCACGGTCACCGACCCACACGGCCGCCCCCGTCTTCTCCCGCAGCCGGTCGAGATCGAAAATGTGATCCCCGTGCGTGTGCGTCAGGAAAATGTGCCGGATCGCCAGCCCTCTCGCCGCCGCCTCGGCGAGGATGCCGCTCGCGTCCGAGCCGGTGTCGAACACCGCCGCGTCGCGCGTCTTCGGATCCCAGACCAGATAGGCATTCACCGTCATGTCCTCGAAGGTCGTGTTGAATTGCGCCAGCCCCTCGAGCGTCACGGTCGCCGGCAGGTATCGCTTTTCCGCCAGGCCCGCGAGCGCGCCGGCGTTCAGGCCGAGCAAAGGAGCCACCTTCTCCGCCACCGCCCGGTTGAACTCCCCGCCGCGCAACGCCTCGAGCGCGGGCAGCCCCACCCCGGCCCGCTGGGCGAGCGTCTGGTCGTCGAACTTGAGGCCGCGCATGGTCTTTCCGAGGATGTCCGTGAAACTGTCTTCGAGTGGGATAGGCATGGCGCGGAGTAAAAAGGGCCGCGCCATTTTTGTCCAGACCCGCCCGTCCCAGGCGGCCCGGGCAGGAAATCGAATCGGTTGGCTTCGGGCATTCTTTCCGCTATATTCACACACTATTTCACATGCCGACGGAGAAGAGCGACATCCCCAGGAAGACCATTTACCGGCTCTCCATTTATAATCGCGCCCTGCAGCGGCTGCGGGAGAACAAGGTGCAGACCGTGAGTTCCGAGGCGCTCGCGAAGGCGGCGGGCGTGAAGCCGACGCAACTCCGCAAGGACCTGACGTATTTCGGACAATGGGGCACGCGCGGGCTGGGCTACGACGTGCAAGGGCTCAGCACCGCGATCACCGGCGTGCTCGGCATGGCGAAACTCCAGCCGGTGATCCTCGTCGGCGCAGGGCAGCTCGGCACGGCGCTGCTGCGCTATGGCGGGTTCGCGCGGGAGGGGTTCGAGGTCGTCGCGGCGTTCGATGCGGATGTGAAGCGCAAGCGCCCCGGGGACATCGGCGTCCCGATCCTGCCGATGGAGGATCTGGCCCGTTTCATCCGCGACAGGCGGGTGAAGCTCGCGATCCTCACGGTGCCGGGCAGGGTCGCGCAGGAGGTGGCGAACCGGCTCATCGAGCACGGCATCCAGGCGATCCTCAATTTCGCGCCCGCCGTGCTCCACGTGCCGGAGCGCATCGCGGTGAACAATGTGGACCTCGCCATCGAACTCGAGAGCCTCAGCTACTTTGTGAAATGAGCCGGGCCCTCGCGGAGGTTCCCGCGCCGGACTTCGACCTCGCGCTCACGCTCGGCTGCGGACAGGTGTTTCATTGGCAGCGCCACGGCGCCGGCTGGCTCGGCGCGATCGGCGACGAAGCCTGCTACGCCGGGCAGCGCGGCGACACGCTGCTGGTCACCGCCGGCATGGAGGAGACGGCGCGGCGTTACTTCGCGCTGGATCATCCACTGGCGGAGATCCGCGCGACTTTTCCCGCCGATCCGGCGATGGCGACCGCGCTCGGGACATGCCGCGGCCTGCGGCTGGTGCGGCAGCCTTTCTGGGAATGCACCGCCACTTTCATCACCAGCGCGCAAAAGGCGGTGGTCCACATCGCGCAGATTTCGCACACGCTGCGGCAGCGATACGGGAAACCGCTCGCGTGGAATGGAGAGCGCCTCTTCGCCTATCCGACGCCGGCCGCGCTCGCGAAGCTGACCGAGGCGGACCTGCGGGCCTGCGCGCTCGGCTATCGCGCGAAGAATCTCCTCGCCGCCGCCCGCATGGTTGCGTCGGGCGAAGTGGATCTCGATGCGGTCGCGCGGCGCGGCGACGGGGAGGCGCACGCGGAGCTGTGCCGCCTGCCGGGCGTGGGGCCGAAGGTGGCCAATTGCGCGCTGCTTTTCGGATACGGGCGGCTGGCGGCGTTTCCGATCGATGTGTGGATCGAGCGGATCCTCCGGCAGATCTACTTCGCCGGAAAACGCCGGGTGACGGCGAAGCGGCTTCGCGAATTCTCGGCGGGCTACTTCGGCCCGTACGGCGGCTACGCGCAGCAGTATCTCTTTCACCACGCACGGACGACACAACCGCGCAGCCGGAAAACGAAGACGAAACGGAAATGAACATCGACGCCGCCCTCACGCCCGCAGACATCGCCACGCTGCCGCAGCGCGATCTGAGCACGACGACCTGCGTGGTCTTCGACATCCTGCGGGCGACGACGTCGATGATCACGGCGCTCGCGAACGGCGCCACGGAGATCCATCCCGCGCGGACGATCGAGGAGGCGCTCGCATTGCGGAAGGAAATGCCCGACGCAGTGCTCGGCGGCGAGCGGCACGGGGAAAGGATCGAGGGCTTCGATGTGGGGAACAATCCCTTCGAGTACACCGCGCTCGCCGGGCGACGGATCATCAGCACGACCACCAACGGCACCGTCGCGCTCCGGGCGTGCGAACGCGCCCGCCGCGTCCTGGTGGGCGCGCTGCTGAATCTGGACGCACTCCGCGACGAGATCGCGCGCTCGGAGCCCGAACACCTGCTCCTCGTTTGCGCGGGCACTTTCGAGACCTTCGCGCTCGAGGATGCGGTGGCCGCCGGCCTGCTCGCCGCTGCATTCGACGCTGCCGATCTCACCGACGCGGCACGCGCGACCATCGCCGTTGCGCGACTTTTTCCCACGCCGCTCGATGCCCTCCTCGCGGCGCGGAATGGTCGCGCGCTCGTCGCCCGCGGCTGGCGCGATCAGATCGAATGGGCCGCACAACTCTCGCGTTTTGGCGTGATTGGTGCGATGGGTGGGGCCGTCATTCGCCCGATTTGAACCTCTTTGAGCCCAGCCCAACCGTGTTCCGCCGGTGGCTCGATGCATTCGTCGCCCTGCCCGATCGCATCAAGCTCCCGCTCGCGGTGCTGCTCGCGCTTTTCCTGCACGCGCTGGTGATCCTGCTCGTGTGGGCCTGGCCCTTTCTGGTGAAAGTGCTCATGCGCTACTCGCTGCTGCCGGCGGGATGCACGTCCGTTTACGTCGCACCGAAGCCAACGCCGGAGCCGAAACGGCTGGAGGTCGTGCTGATGACGCCGACGCCCGCGGCGAAAGTCGCCGCGAAGCCGACCCCCACACCGGCGCCGCTCGCACCGGCCGAGGAGCAGATGTTGAAGGACGCCTTCGCCCAGCTCCCCCCGGAGCGGCAGCGCGATTACTTGGATGTGGAAGGGCTCGCGAAAAAGAAGAACGTCTCCAAGCGCGCGCTTCTCGAAAGCTGGCGCGACAGCGTCGCCGGCAGCCGCAAGCGCGGCGACGGCACGGACCCACTGCCGACGCTTGATGGCCTCGAGAACATGGGCTTCACGCAGCTCGCGAATCGCGAACTCAGCCTCGGCAAGCCGGTGGATTCCGCCGAGGCAACGCCAAAGGAGGAGCGCTCGACGGTCTTCAAGCCGAAGCCGGTGAATCCAAACGACACCGAAAAGATCGCTGCCACCGCCGAGCCAAGACCGGAGCAACCGACGCCCACGCCGACCCCGCGTCCGATTCTCGTCGCGAAAGCCACGCCGCCGCCCAATGTCCTCCGCGTCCCCGAGGCGAGCGCGGAGCAGATCCCCGTATTCTTGAACCG
>JBEBGK010000509.1:0-3705 GCA_040081515.1 Chthoniobacteraceae bacterium | reverse complement strand
GTAGAAGATGCCCGCCAGAGCGTAGTAGTCCCGCTGCGTCACCGGGTCCGTCTTGTGATCGTGGCAGCGCGCGCACGCCACCGTCAGCCCGAGGATCGCGCGCGTCGTCACGTCGATCTGGTCATCCACGCGATCCATCACCAGTTGCTCGCCGCCCTCGGAAAGATCCAGCGACGCCATCGTCAGGAACCCCGTGGCCGTGAGGTTCTCGCGCCGTTCCTCCACCGTGCGCCAGGGCAGCAGATCCCCCGCGACCTGCTCCGCGATGAACCGGTGATACGGCTTGTCCTTGTTCAGTGCGTCGATGACGTAGTCGCGATACCGGTGCGCGTAAGGGAACGCCGCATTCATCGTCCGCCCCACGCTGTCCGCGTAATGCACCACATCCAGCCAGTGCCGCGCCCATCGTTCGCCGAAACGCGGCGAGGCCAGCAGCCGGTCCACCACTCGCGCAAAAGCCTGGTCGTCCGGCGCTGCGTCGCGCCGGAACGCCTCGATTTCCTCGGGTGATGGCGGCAGCCCCGTGAGATCGAAACTCGCGCGCCGCAGCAGCGTGACGCGATCCGCGTCCGGGTTCGGTTTCAGCCCCTTCGCCTCGAGCTTCGCGAGGATGAAAACATCACTGCCATCGCGGCACCACGCCATGTCCGCGACCTTCGGCACCGCCGGCTTGCGCACCGGGAGGAACGACCACCACGGCTCCTCCGCCGGACGAACCTCCGCGGCACCGAACCCGAGGGCGGCGACCAAGGCGAGGCTGAATCGTTGCGGCTTCATCCCGGCAAGGAGTCTTTCACCGGCACGCCCTCTTGTCGCCCTCAATTTCTCGCCCCGTCGCACCTTCCGTAGTCACCTCCCCGAGGCCTGACGCCCGCGGAGGCTACCGCGCGCGCGGCTCTGCCTCCAGGGACGCACAGACGAGTTCCCCGCCGTTGTGGACGAAGATGTGGCCGTTCGCGTACGCCGGCGGTGGCCAGACCAGCTTCCTGCCCGCGTAGAAAAGAGTCGGGTCCACCAGATGGACGCGGCTGAGTTCCTCATAACCCTTCGGGCTGAGCCGGGCGCGGATGAGGTTGCCCTGATCGGTGAAGAGGAGAAAGCTGCCGCCATTCGGCGTGATGTGGATGGTCGCGCCGCTGCCCTTGCTGGTGACTTTGTCGGTGATCCAAATCTCTTTGCCGGTGCCGGCGTCCAGGCAGACAAGCTGCCCGGAAGTCTTGCCGGAATACACATGGTCATCCTTCATCACGGGGATGGAACACGCGCTGAGGACGACCTTGGAGGCGATCTTTCTCTCCGGCCAGAGCACCGACGCCGCGGGCTTTGCGGGAGCGAGTTGGAACATGAGGCCGCTGACGAGAAGCCGGTCGCCATCCAGGACGGCTGGGGCCGAGCCATAGGCATTCGTGGTGTCCACTTCCTCGCGCCACCATGTCCTGCCGGTGGCGGGGTCGAGGGATACGACGGACTTGGGCGTCCAGACGATGAGCTGCCGTTGCCCGCCCGCGGTGATGACGATGGGCGAACTGTAAGTGAACGGATCGTCGAGCGCGCGCCAGATTTCCCTGCCCGAGTCCTTGTCGAAGGCGATCACACAGGCGCCGGGCTGGACTCCGGGGACGAGGATGAGCATTCCACCTTCGATGAGCGGCGAAGGCGTGGTGCCGGTGAACTCCTTCGTCGCATACTCTTTCATGAGGTTCCGCTGCCAGAGCACGGTGCCTTTGGCGGCATCGAGACACAGGAGATCGCCCATCTGACCAAGCGTGTAAACTTTCCCCTCTTGGACGATGGGCGTGGCGTTGGGACCGCCGTTCTGTTTCGGGTCAAAGGCCCAGTCGGGGTAGGTCACATCATACGCATGCGTCCAGAGCGGCCGGCCGGTCTTACCGTCGAGGCAGTGTACGCGCTCCCTGGCCTTCGGCTTCGCCAGCTCGGACCCGATGAGAAAGACGCGGCTCTTCGCCACGACGGGACTCGACAGGCCATTCCCGACCGGCGCGCGCCATGCGACCTTCAATCCATCGGCGGGAAATGTCTGTGCGATGCCGGTCTCCTTCCAGACAGCGTCGCGGTCCGGTCCGCGGAACTGCGGCCAGTCGTCGGCAGACGCCGCCGCGCCCACGCCGCCAGTGAGCATGGCGAGGAACGCGGGCACGGTTTTCATGGATGGCTACCTCCCCGCCTTCAGCGCCTCCTCGATGCTCGCGGCGACATGCTTCGCGAGCAGCGCGGAACCTTCCGGTTTGAAATGCACGTCCCTCGGGTTTTGAAGTTCCGCGAGTCGCGGCGTGATGGCGGCGTTGAGGTCGTCAATGGCAACGCCATTCTCCGTCATCACCGTTTTCGCGATGGCATTGTATTCCGGCACCTTGCCGAACGAGCGCGGCGGGTTCAGTTCACCGTCGGGGATCGGCGTGGTGGTCGCCCAGATCAGCTTCGCGCCGGTGGCCTTCATCCGCGCCACGAGCGCGCGCAGGTTCTTCTCGTAATCCGCGGGTTCCACCTGCCGTTTGCCGTCGGGCATGAACTTCAAATCGTGGATGCCCCAGTTGAAATGGATCACGTCCCACTTTCCCGTGCCGAGCCACTTTTCGATGTTGGCGACGCCGTTCTTCGTCGGGCCGCCGTTCGTCGGGATGCGATGCACGTTCGCCCTGCCCTTCAGCAGGTCCCGCACCGGCAGGGTGTAGCCGATCGAGATGGAATCACCAATGAGCAGCACGCGCGGCAGGCCGGGCTGGTCCTCGATGGGCGCGAGCGCGCCGGATTTCGCGGGCTTTTGGGCCACGGCTGCGGCGACAAGCGCGCAGAGCGCGAGGAGGAAGGCGGGTGTTTTCATGGGGATGGGTGGGTTTGTCCGCCTCATGGCGGAGACGAGGCCGGTCAAAGGATTGTCCTCCGGTTCAGGCGCGAGATTCAACGCCAGTTTCTGCAAATCGTGCCTGCCGAAAGGCCCCGGCAGCGTTCCGCGTCCGGCATTCGCCATGCAGTCCCAGAGTAACGTCTCCACGCGAAGGAAACTGCCCCCCGGCGAGCAATTCATCGGGTGGGATGAATCGGTACGGCTCCTGCTCCCCTGTGTCCCCCTTTCGCATGGCAAAGAGAGTCATCAGTTGCGGACATTGCGGCTGTGGGTTTTTGAGTTACGAAACCAAATGCCCGGCCTGCCGCCGGTTGACGCCGGCGGGACGGGTCCGGATGGCCTTGGGCGCGATGTTCCTCGCGGTGGCGCTCATCGTCATGGTTCTCCGTTTCTACTTCGCCAGCCGCCTCGGGTAGCGGCGGTCGGTGGCACGCCTGGCAGCCTGTTGAAATACGGTTGGCGCGCCGTTCTTATCTCATTGTCATGCTCGTGCTCTTGCTCCGTTTCCGGGAGAGCAGGAGCACGAGCATGACAAAGAGTAAGAGGAGTCGCGTTTTTCAACAGGCTGCGTGCGAAGTCCGGTGGCGCGACCCCGGCTTTCCGTTTGCCTCGCGAAGCGCGGCCGCTTCGCAAAACAGTCACCGGGAATTCACATTCTTCTGACAACTCCGGCGCGCGGACGGATACGGTGATGGGTGTCACGCCCCGCAGCGACGGCTTGTCCGGCGCACGGCGCGGGCACAACCTCGAACACCGCTCCTCCATGAAAACCCGCAGCTACCTCCCCGCCGCACTCGCCGGCCTCACTTCCATCGTCTTCCCCGTCGTGAGCTGGGCGG
>JBEBGK010000508.1:0-3706 GCA_040081515.1 Chthoniobacteraceae bacterium | reverse complement strand
CCATCCAGAAGAACGCAGGCGTCGCATCCAGCTTCGCGGCGAAATCGCTGATCTGGCTCGTGACGGCATAGTCGCCGGGAGCGGGCGCCTTGGACCGGTCGAAGAGACCCAGTCCTACCAACACGCGCACGAAAGGCTTGTTGAGCGTGAGCCCGTCGCGATACTTCGATATCTCTCCCGGGCCGACACGCAGCACTTTGTACGACTCCAGGATCGTCCGTGGCGTGACCATCTCGATACGCCACGCTTCGGCGGCAATGGCGCGGTGCTTGCGCATCAGGTCCGCCTCGCCAGCTCCAACGAAACCCACGCGGACCGGGTAGGACGCTACGCTCGCCGTGATGCCGGCGATGGCCGCCTTCGGCACATCCTTCGATTCGTACGCCTCGCGGTTGGTGCGGCGCTTGAGAATCTGCGCGAAGAGCGGATCCTGCCGCGCCGTGCCGTCCGCCGAGAGCCGGATGCGGGCGGTCGGGCGCCGGTCGAGCTTCTTCGCATCCGGCTCGCCCTCGGGAAACAACTCGATATCCGCGCGTTGCCCCCGCTGCCGCGCGGCCATGGCGAGCAGTTCCAGGAAGGTCCCCTGGCTCATCATGATCTGGCGCGAGAAAGGATCGGTCTCCGGCAGCAGCCGTTCCAGGTCGCAGTACAGCGTGATTTCGTCCGGGCGCTTCAGGTCCACCAGCCAGGACTGCAGGTTGTGCGAATGCGGACCGAGGATGGCATAGCCGAGGATCCACTTGCGCAGGTCGGGCTCGTTGCCCGGTCCCTGCCATGCGGCAACCGCGTCCGGTGGCATGTCGCTGGAACATCCGGCCAGGTTCGGCGCGGCCGCGAGGACCGCGCCACCGCCCGCGAGTCGAACAAAGGCGCGGCGATTCAACGCGAGGCCATCAGCGCCGCGCGGCGCTCGAGACTTTCCTTCGGCCACATCTCCGAAGCCTTGTAGAACTCCGGCACTGCCGGTGTGCCGGCCGGCAGGACGACCCACGGCTGTTTTGATGCCGTGAAGATGTGGATATCCGGCGGCAGGCGGTCCGGGTCGTCCAGCGTTCCAACGCGCACGAAGCGCACTGCGTCACCACCGCCGGCGTAGTTGCTCCAGACGGCGATGTGACACTTCGGGCAACGCGAGATCTTCTGGCCCTTGCCGCTGTTGGACGGCGTGTCGATGACCTCGACCTCGCCTTCCAGCAACTGCACGCGGACGGCCTCGATCATCGCGTTCAGCGCGAAGGCCGTCCCTGTTTCCCTCTGGCACCAGCGGCAATGGCAGCAGTGGACAAAGAGCGGCTTGCCCGCCATCCGGTACCGCACGAAACGGCAGGTGCAACCGCCTTCGCTCATCGTTCGGACGCCGCCAGATTGATCCCCAGCCCCGCGAACATCGCCGCAAATCCACGGCGCAGCCACGCCTGCACGCGCGGCGACTCGACGACGACTTTACGGAAGCCATGGGCGAGGAAGCCGTAGATGACGAAGACCACGAACGTCATCGCCATGAAGATGCCGCTCAGGACATAGAGCTGCGCAAGCGGCGATTTCGCAGCGGGTTCCACGAACTGCGGCAGGAACGCGAGAAAGAAGATCGTCAGTTTCGGATTCAGTATGTTGAGCAGGAACGCCTTGACCATTAGCCGGACCGCCGAACTCGCCGCCGGCGCGTCGCTGATGACGAAAGCGGCCTTGTCTTTCCACGTGGCATAGGCGAGATAAAACAGGTACGCGACACCCGCAAACTTGAGCGCCTGGAATGCAAGCGCGCTGGTGTGCATCACCGCGGCCAACCCCAGGACCGTCGCCAGCAGGTGCGGAACGATTCCCGCAGTGCAGCCGATTGCGGCGAACACGCTGGCTTTGCGTCCCTGCAGAACGCCCGTCGAGACGGTGTACACGACTCCGGTGCCGGGAATCAGGACGACGACGAGAGATGTGATCAGGAATTCCAGCGTGATCATGAGATGGCTACCTCTCGCCGGAAGATGTGTACTCCAGATCGGTAACGACGTTGTTCGCGCCGAAGGAGACGACAAGTATCTTGCTATAGAACTTCATGTTAAACACATTTCCCTTGGCGTGGCTGTAGCTGTAGATCACGCCCTTCTCGCCCTTGCTCTTGATCAGCGGATACTCCGCCTCTCCATTGGGTTTGCCGAGCAGGGATACGACATCCGCGCGCGTCGATTTTCCTTTTGCGATTGACTGGATCTTCGTTTCATCGTATTCGGTGGCGTCTGCCGGGAATGAACTCACGAACTCCTGCCCGATAAGCAGATCGTTGAAGGTATGGAACACCATCGCCCGCGCCGGAACAACGCCGGGATACCGCCCTGCGCCCGCCCCTTCTGCGTAGGCATAGCGCGCCGTCTTGATTTTCTCGCCGTTCTTCAGGCTTTCACCCGTCTGATACGGAGCGCCCATGACCCGGATGACATCCGAGGTTGTGGACTTGCCGACAACCAGGGCCTGCGGCTCAGGCCGTTTGAAGTCCGTGCCGGCGCAGCCGGACAGGATGACTGCCCAGACCAGCGCAAGGATGAGGCGGGCATTTTTCATGGTTGACCTTTCACGAAAAGTTTTGTCGATCATAAATTATGGCGAGCCTACTTTGCGGCTGCCGCGCGCGCCGCCCAGGCCCGCGCAACCAATGGAATCGACCCATCCGCCTCAGCCGGGAGGCGCTCGCGCAGGCGATCGCGCAGGCGCGCCCTTGCGGTTTCCTCAAGCGACATGGCGTAGGCCGGCGCCGGACCCTGGCCGCCGAGGAAGGGTTGCCAGTAATCATCGAAGTTCGTGAATCGCGTCGGTATGTCGATGGCCTTCACCTCGACCCCTTTTAGCCCGGCATCGGAGAAGAGCTTCCCGAGCGCCTCCGGGCGGCAGAGCGGGAAACGAATGCCTTCGTCGATCTTCGCGGCTCCCGGATCGAGCGCGACCGCCGCATCCCAGAAATACCGCATGAGTTCCATTTTCCCGGCGTAATCCCAGACGTACGCGCCGATGGTTCCGCCGGTGCCCGTCACTCTCGCCATCTCGGCGAGAGCGGCCTTCTGATCCGGAACGAAGTTCAGCACCAGCCCCGCGACCACCACGTCAACCGACGCGTCGCCGAGCGGAATTGCCGTCGCGTTCCCTTGATGCAGCTCGGCCCGGCCCGCGAGATTCTCCTGTGCCGTCTTGAGAAACCCCTCCGAAGGCTCGACACCCGCGACCGAGGCGGGCGAGCAGCGATCCACGATCGCCGCGCACAGCGCGCCTGTGCCGCATCCCACGTCCAGCCACTTCCGGCCGGCCGGAATGTTCAGCCACGAGAGAAACAGCGGCGCAACGCGGCGGCTCCACCGGCCTACGTACTGCTCATAGGGGCTTCCGCGCTCCCAAGTGTCGGACAGCTGCTTGTCTGCCACGAACTTACTTTCCCATCCCCATATCCGAGAAGCGCTTTTGGTCCACGTATCGCGCGAAGAGGCCCATGGATTCATTCACCTCTCTGTCAGCCGTCAATTCCTGCATCGCCAGACGGCCGAGATTCTCGAACGCAAGCCCCATGGCCACGGATCCGCCGCCCTTCATGACGGCCCTGGTTTCAATTGCGCAGGATTCGGTCAGCAAACGCGTGACCAGGGCCGCCATCGTGCGGGAAACTTCGATCGTCGCAGCCTGCGAACTAGGGCTCGCGTATTGCTTGATTTCAGGGTGCGCGGCC
>JBEBGK010000507.1:0-3725 GCA_040081515.1 Chthoniobacteraceae bacterium | reverse complement strand
GGTGCCGCCGCCGCCGTTGACGGTGCTCGACGGCACGCCGTCGCTCTACATCACGGAGCACACCATTTTCGAAGGCCCGCCGCTGGGCCGCCTCTCGCCCGCGGAGGGCGCGATCACCGTTCCCGCCGAGGCGCTGGAGACGAGCGACGGGCTGACGCTGCTCGAACGAATCGGCGTGCCGCCGCCGCCGCGGATCGCCTCGCGCGTGAGCACGGTGCGATGGCGCGCAGTCTTCCACTGTGCGGTGAAGAAGGATCGCTACGGCGGCTCCGAGCGGATGATTTTGCAAGTGCGCGCGACAGACACCGACGGCAAGGTGCTCGCGAAATATCTGCGCGACGGCTGGAGCGCGCCCGCGGGGAAGCAGCAGGCAGCCGGGACGCTCATGCGCCACGACCGGAGCGCGCTGTCTACAGTCCCGGGGCTGGTGGAGGCCCTGCGCGTGAACTGGGATCCCTACGACCCGCAGTGGCACCGGCAGATGGGAAAAAATTTCGCCCAGCAGTTCACCGAGTGGCTTGCCACCATGCCCGACGGCGTGACGCTGGAACTCGATCCGCTCCTCGACTCGCTGCGCGGCGCGCCCATCACGGCGCAGGTGAAGCTCGAAGTCGAGGAGGCGGGCGTGGACTGGTTCGACCTGCGCGTGGCGCTCGGCGTCGAGGACACCACGCTCACTCCCGAGGAGATTCGCATGCTGCTCGATGCGCGCGGCGGCTTCGTGCGGCTGGGCGAGAAAGGCTGGCGCCGGCTGGAATTCCAGCTCAGCGAGGACGACGAAAAACAGCTCGCCGACCTCGGCCTGAATGCGCGCGATTTTTCCAGCGAACCTCAGCGCCTCCACGCGCTCCAACTCGCCGGAAAAAAGGCCGCGCGCCGGATGCTGCCCGAGCCGCAGGCCCTGGCCATCGAGCGCCGCGCGAGCGAAATCCAGACGCGCGTCATGCCGGAACTGCCCTCCGGCTTGCGCGCCGAATTGCGCCCGTATCAACGCGAGGGATTTCACTTTCTCGCCTACCTCTCGACGAACCGATTCGGCGGCATCCTCGCCGACGACATGGGCCTCGGCAAAACCGTGCAGGCGCTCGCCTGGCTCCTCTGGCTGCGCGCGCTGCCGGACTTCGCGGGCCGCGCCACGCTCGTCGTCTGCCCGAAAAGCGTGACCGACAACTGGCTCTCGGAAGGCGCAAAGTTCGCACCCGGACTGCGCGTGAAAGTGCTCGCGAAAGGGGCGTCCGCGACGGCCGACTTGAAAGCCGCGCGCACCGGGGCCGACCTCGTGGTCCTCAACTACGCGCAGCTCCGAGGCCTGGAAAAGGCGCTAACCTCCGCGCCGTGGCACGCCGTCATTCTCGACGAGGCGCAATACATCAAAAACCCCGACTCGCAGAGCGCCAAGGCAGCGTGGGCGCTGCGGGCCGATCACCGTCTCGCGCTCAGCGGCACCCCGATCGAAAACCGCCTGCTCGATCTCTGGAGCATCATGGGTTTCGCCATGCCCGGGGTGCTCGGCAAGCGCACCGCCTTCGCGAAATCGTTCGACCAGCGCAGCGATCCTTTCGCCCGGACGCGCCTCGCCGCGCGGGTGCGGCCGTTTGTGCTGCGGCGGACGAAAGCCGAGGTCGCCAAGGACCTGCCCGAGCGCACCGAGGAAGACCTGCTCTGCGAACTCGACGGCGAACAGGCCACGCTCTACCGCGCCGAACTGAAGCGCGCGCGCGCCGCCCTGCTCAACATCAAGACGAGCAAGGAACTGGACAAAAAGCGCTTCAACATCCTCACCTCGCTGCTCCGGCTGCGGCAGATCTGCTGCCACCCCGCGCTCGTCAGCGACAAGGCCGCAAACGCCGAGAGCGCCAAGCTCACCGCGCTCTTCGACATCCTCGAACCCATCATCGCCGAAGGCCACAAGGTGCTCGTCTTCTCGCAGTTCATCCAGATGCTCGAAATCATCCGCACCGAGATCGTGCGGCGCGAGTGGCCGCATTTCCTCCTCACCGGCGACACCGAGGATCGCGGCGCACTCGTGCAGAATTTCCAGCAGGCCGAAGGCGCCGCCGTGTTCCTCATCTCGCTCCGCGCCGGCGGATTCGGGCTGAACCTCACCGCGGCCAGCTACGTCGTACTCTGCGATCCATGGTGGAATCCCGCGGTGGAAAACCAGGCCATCGACCGCACCCATCGCATCGGCCAGACCAGCCACGTCATCGCCTACCGGCTGCTGGTGAAAGAGAGCATCGAGGAAAAAATCCGCACACTCCAGCGCAGCAAAAGCGCCCTCGCCGCCGACATCCTCGGCGAAGAAAGCTTCACCCGCGCCCTCACGCTCGATGATTTCCAGTTCCTGCTCGGCGAATAGCGCCGGAGCAGTGACACCGCGGACGGAGCTTGCGGACAGGATGGGCTGCTCGGCTTTCCTGTGGTTGGAGAAACGAAACAATCCCTCCTCCCCGTGTTGGGCAAATCTCGGGGTTCCGCCGCTCTATTAACGATCCCAGGCCCGAAATCTGTTGCCGGACACGCCTGGTGTGTCCTCGATCCACCACCCACGCCGCCCGCGCGCATCGCCCCTCTGGCAAGTCGTCCACCACGCCTGGGATGATTTCCTCGCCGGCTACGAAAAGCACCATCGCCGCGCCATGGGACCATTGCGCCCCGATGCCGTCGCCACCGTCCGCGCCTTTCTCCGTTGCGGCGACCTCGCCGCCGGCTTCACCCGCTTCCATTGCCCCGACTGCGGCCACGAGAAGCTCCTCGCCTTCACCTGCAAGTCCCGCCACTTCTGCCCCGCCTGCCACCAGCGCCGCGTCCGCCAGACCGGGGAGTGGATCGCCGCCTCCGTCTGCCACGAAGTCCCGCACCGGCAGTCCGTGTTCACCTTCCCGAAGATGCTCCGCGGCATCTTCCGCAAACGCCGCCACCTCCTCCACCTCCTCTTCCAGACCGCCACCGAGTCCCTGCGCGACGCCTTCCGCGCCCGCCTCTGCCTGCCCGGCGGACGCATCGCCGCCGCTGCCGCCGTCCACACCTTCGGCGACTACCTCGTCTTCCACCCGCACCTCCATGTCTTCGCCCCCGACGGCCTGTTCGACGAGGAGGGCCGCTTCCACTCCATGCCGGACGAAAGCCTTGCGCCCGTCACCGAACTCTTCCGGCACCGCTTCCTCCAAGCCCTTCGCGACGAAAAACACCTCAGTGCCCACAAAGTCACCGAACTCCTCTCGTGGAAAAACAGCGGCTTCCACATCGACGGCGGGGAAAAACCCGTCGCCCCCGGCGACACCAAAGGCCGCCAGCGCCTCGCCGAGTATTTGCTGCGAGCCCCATTCTCCCTCCAGAAAATCCACTGGAACCCCAAGAGCAAGACCGTCATCTACCGCTCCCGGCGCAGTTGGCGCACGAAGCGAAATTTCGAAGTCTTCAAAGCCACCGACTTCCTCGCCGCCGCCATCGATCACATCCCGCCGCGAGGCCAGCAGACGATCCGCTACTACGGCCTTTACTCGAACAAAAGCCGTGGCCTGCCGCGACCGGGCGTCGCTCTCACGGAAACGGCCGGAGAAAAACAGCCCGTAGCGAAACCACCGATCGTCCCGCCGCCGCCCAAGGTCACCGCCCGTGCCATGCGCCCGCTCTGGCGCGATCTCATCCTCCGCGTCTGGGGCGCCGACCCGCTCCAGTGCCCGTGCTGCAAAGGCAACATGAAAGTCGTGGACACCTTCTTC
>JBEBGK010000025.1:0-13763 GCA_040081515.1 Chthoniobacteraceae bacterium | reverse complement strand
CCGGCGACGGCCACGGTTGTCGGGCTCGGATGCGAGCCGACCTTGCCCGTCCGGAGGAACTTCACGAGCGTCAGGACGTCGTGTGTGCGCTGGGCGAAGAGGGCGTGATTGTAGCCGAAGGTGTAGCCGGCGAATTCACGGGGATTCTTCACGAGCCGCGTCTGCTTCACCGGCTGGCCGTCGGCGAGGAATTCGCCCTGGAATAGCAGGTCCGCGCCGAGCACGGTCGCGCCGCCATTGACCAACTCCAGGATCGCCGGCTTCACGGAACCGTCGGCATTATAAAGCGCCGCCTTCCCGGAATCATCGAGCCACACGACCGCGCGGCCCTTCCAGTTTTTCGGATAAAGCCAGACGACGGGCAGTTCCTCGCCATGGGTCTTGTTGCGCAGCAGCCCGGTCATTTCGAGGTGGTCGCCGCGATCCTTTTTGTCCGTGAGCTGCCATTCGATCTCCCCGGCATTCGCGAAAGTCCTCCCGATGAGAACCTCCAAGGCGCCGCCGATCTCCTTGCGCAGGCCGTCACCCGTGGCCGCGGCCGCTCGCAGTTGCTTCTCCGCATCATCGGTGCACCACTTCAGCAGCTTCCGCTCGAAATCGGGATCGGCGGCTTTCGGCGCGGGATGCTGCGCGTCCCAGACGGTGAGTTCCTCCCGCTTCAGCGGCTCGAAATCGGTCTCGATGACCGGCTCCTTCCGTCCGAGTTTGAAGTGGCGGTTCACCCACGTGTAAAACGCCGAGCGGGTGACCGCGTTGTAGTTGTGCGGAAAATGTTCGCCGCGCTGGAGCATCACGTTGTCGGGTTTGCCGAGCATCGCATAGAGCGCCTTCAGCTCCGGGAAGCCCTTCGTGGACATCTCCTTTGTCCAGTCGTTCGCCGTCGTCATTCCCTGTGGCTTCGGTGCGAAGACGCCCGCGAACTCGACGTTCCCGGTGTTCACGCGCAGCAGTGACGCATTTTCACAGGTGCACCCGCCCTGCATCGCGGTGCTCACCATGACGACCGGAAAGGAAAGCTTCACCCGATCGTCGATCGCGGCGAGCAGCATGGTCTGCGTGCCGCCGCCGCTCGCCCCCGTGATCGCGATGCGATCCGGGTCCACCTCCGGAAGGCCCAGGACGAAATCAAGCGAGCGCACCGCATTCCACGTCTGGAGGCCCATGATGCTCTGGAGGTGCGCCTCGGCCTGCGGACTGTACAGGCCCCAGTTCTCCGTCGTGTTCATCTCGGGGCGCTGCTTCGCAAAGCTATGCACCACTTCGCGCGAGAACTGCACGGCGTCGGAATCGCTCAGCATGTCCCACTGCCACACGATGCAGCCCATCCGGGCGAGTTGCACACAGAGCGATTGAAAACGGCTGCGCCCGCCACGCTCGAACCGCTCCTGCCCGGTGGCGATTTCCTTGAGGACGTTTGCCTCGCTCTCTTCGGAGAGGCGCGCGTCCTTCCAGTGCCCGTGCGCAAAAAGCACCGCCGGCACTTTGCCACTGACTTTCACCGGCCGGTAGAGGCTCCCCGTCACGAAAAAGCCCGGTGCGCTTTCAAAATAGACCTTCTCGACCGTGTAATCAGGCCGCTCGATCTTTCCGTGGATGACGGCGTTGAGAGGCGTGCGCGTCGGCATCGGCCACAGGCCCTGCGAAACAAGAACCTGCCGCCGCACATACGAGGCGCGCGCATCCCATTCCGCCTTCGTCTTCGGCGGCGTGAAAGGGAAGTAGCCGTTCAGATCCTTCGGCGGCTCGAGCCGGGTGTCCTCCGGCAGTTTGCCGGGAGGCAGGGCGCGCGGGATGCCTGCGGCGTGTGCGGCCGGGAGCGCGGCGATGAGCAATGCGGCGAGTGCGGGCAGGGGATGCTTTGTGTTCATGGGCGTTTGGTTCGGGGCGTCGCGTGCGAGTGAAAGGAATCGCTGCGCGACGGCAGGACTGGATCAGGTTTCCGCGCCCGCGGCAAGGAGTCATCCACCGCCGCCTCCGGCTGAATCGTGGCATTGCGTGCGCGGGGTCGTCGGCGTAGTTCCTGCGTACTCTCTGCAGCCGGGCCAGCCGTCTGCGGTGGCATTCGAACATGAAAATCCTCGCTGCCGCAGCGTCGTTGCTGCTCTGCATCACGCTCGCGGCCTGTGCGCCGGGTGCGGCGCCGAAGGTCCGCGTGGCAACGACACGTCTCTCCGAGGCGCAGCGTGCAGGCCTCGATGAACCCGGCCTCGCGCGGGCACTGGACGAGGCCGCGGCGGCATCCACGCGCGCGGATTTGCAGGAGCGCTACAACGCAGCCGTGGACCGTTTCGTCATCGCATTGCAGCGGCGCGTCCCGTTGAGCGACTGGAACCGGCCCATCCGCATCGTGCAAGGCGACCGGTCGTGGGAGGTCACTTTTGACAACCAGCCGGTCGGCAGACAGGGCATTCCCGAATGGTCGCCCGGCCTGTTTAATCGCCTGCTCCCGGCGCGTGCATTCACGCTCAGCTCCTACGACCGGATCCTTCGCGGTGATGGCGTCGGCGTCCCGTATGTGCTGGCCTTCGAGGACATCGCGCGGCTGCGCAGGGAGCGCCGCTTTCGTCCGGGAAACGGAGCCTATGTCCCCGGGACCGTCGTGCTGGAGTTCGGCGCCGCGCCTCCGGGCGCTCCCGCGCCGGTGCGGATGCGCATCCTGAACACGTACACCGCGCGCAGTGCGAGGATCGCGGGAGCCGCGCGGCCGCTCGCGTATGACGTCACCGCGGCCATCGAGATGTCCCTGAGTAATTCCTACATCGCAGGGAGCGGCATGCCGGGCCTCCTGCATCCAGGCACGCGATTGAACGACATCGGCATCTTCGGCCTCACGCTCTACGACCGGGAGAAAATCCCGGTGCTCTTCGTGCATGGCATCAAGTCCGATGTCCGCGTGTGGAGGAATGCAGTGAACGAGATCTACGCGGACCCGGCGCTCGCCGCCCGTTATCAGCCGATCTTTTTTCTTTACCCCACCGGCCTCAATATCACCTCCGCCGCGGAGCGGCTCCGCGAGAGCCTGCGAACCTACCAGGCCACATCGGACCCCGATCGCAACGACCCGGCATTCAACCGCATGATCCTCGTCGGCCACAGCATGGGCGGCCTGCTCGCACGCATGCAGGTCATCGATTCCGGCGACGAATTATGGCAGGCATTCTCCTCGCGGCCGGTGACCGCGCTTTCCTCGGTCAAAAGAAGCCAGGAGCGCGTGATCGAAAAGGCCCTCGTCTTCAAGCATCAGCCGTTCGTGAAACGCGTCGTCTTCGTCGCCGTCCCTCATCGGGGCAGCGAGATCGCGGACTGGCGCTTCGTCCGCTTCCTCCTCCAGACCGTGAAGCTCCCGCAGGACGCCGCCGAATTCGCCCAGCGCGCGCTCGTCGAGGACCGATCCCTTCTGAATCCCGCGCTCCTGCGATACCACATGCTCGGCTTGCGGAGTGTGGACATGCTTTCACCCGATCATCCCTTCTTTGCCGCGCTCGCGAAGCGGCCGATCCTCGTGCCTTATCACTCGATCATCGGCGACCGCGGCAGGGGCGATTCGCCGCGCAGCACCGACGGCGTGGTGCCCTACTGGAGTTCGCATCTCGACGGAGCCGCATCCGAAAAGGTCGTTCCGCATGGACACGGCGCCGTCGCGCGGAGCGAGGCGGTGCGGGAAATCCTGCGCATCCTCCGCCTGCACGCCGGGACGATGCGCTGAAAACTACTGCGCCTTCGGGCCTCTCTTTCGCGGCGGCGCTTCCCTGCCATCCGTGAACGGCGGCTGCTCGAAACGCGGCGGGCTTTCCACGACGCGCGGATCCTGCGCGCGGGTGAGTTCGGTCATGAGGCGCTTCGCCATCTTTTCCTTCGCTGCAGCGAAGTCGGTGTTGCCCGAGAGGTTGTTCACCATGTCGGGATCCTTGCGCACGTCGTAGAGTTCCTCGGCGGGGCGTTTGCCAAAGGCAAAGTCGTAGTGCCATTGCCACTGCGGCTCGTTGCGATGGGTGACCAGCCACGCCTTCGTCGGGCTCGCGTCCATGTCGGCGAAGGATGTGTAGGTGTTGTTTTGCAGCGCTTCGAATTCAGGTGTCTCGGTCGCGGCGATGCCGGTGGGCGTGCCCATCGGCCAGCGGTCGGCGGCGAAGTTGCGGATGTAAACGTAGTCCGGCGTGCGCAGCGCGCGCATGGGGAAGGGGAGATTCCCCTCGCGCGCACCGGCGACGTGACGCTCGCGTCCCGTGATCACCCAGTCGCGCGTGGCGTCGATCTGGCCGCCCTTGTCGGACTGGAGCAGCGGCAGCAGCGAGCGGCCGTAGAGATTTTCGGGTGGCTTCGCGCCGCCGATTTCCATGAAGGTCGGCGCGAGGTCGGGCAACCGCACGTAATCATCCACGATGCGTCCGCCTTTTCCGCCGGGAACGCGCATGACCAGCGGCACGCTCACGCCCATGTCGTAGAGGTTGCACTTGCCCGCTGGCACGCCCGGCATGCCGTGGTCGCCGCTGAGCACGACGAGCGTGCGCGCAGCCTCTCCGGTTTCTTCGAGGCGCTTGAGCAGTTCGCCGACGTACGCGTCCACCGCCTGGCATTCGCCGAGGTAATCTGCGACGTCCTCGCGCACCTCGGGCACGTCGGGGAGAAATTTCGGCAGTTTGCCCTTCAGCGAATCGGGCTCGATGCTCCAGAGCTTCTTGCCCGAGCCTTTGATCCACACGCGGTGCGTCGTCGTGCACCCGAAGAAATAATGCCACGGCTTCCCGGGCTTCCGGTCGGCGAGGAATGCATCGAAGTTCCCGCGCACCTGCGCGAGGACTTCCTCGCGCGCCTGCTCGAGCGTCATCCCTTTGCCGATGCGCGCGGTGACTTCCTCGGAGAAATTATTCGGCGCGCGCCCGGCCTTTTCGTAGGCGTACTGCTGTCCGCCGAATGGCGCATCTGCCGGCGTGCCGGGGCTCCACACCTTGTAGCTCTTGCCGATGTGATAGCCCGCGTCGCGCAGCATGAGCGGGAAACTGGGAATCGCGCTGTCCCATTCCGCGCCGTTAAGAATGGCGCCGCGCCCCGTGTTGAAAAAGTAGCGCCCCGAGAGCAGCGAACTGCGGCACGGCGTGCAGCTCGGCGCGTTGACGAATGCATTCTTGAACACCACGCCGTCCTTCGCGACGCGATCGACGTTTGGCGTCGAGATCACGTCATTGATCGTCGGGCGTCCATCGAGCCCCTTGTAGCAGCTCGCGTATCGTCCCCAGTCGTCGGAAAAGACGAAGAGGATGTTCCAGCGAGGCGCGTCCGCGGCGCGCGAAACGCAAAGAGCGAAGCCCAGCAGCAGAATCAGGCCCGACGCTCCCGGCAGGCAGCTTCTCAATCGTCGCGTTGAAATGTGCATGGGGAAGCCGTCCTCGGGCTTCGCATTCGGAGCTGTGGTGTTCGTCTTCATGTTGTTGTGGTGAGGTGGAATGTGGAACAGGCGATTCGGCTTGGCGTTCTATTTCAGCGGGGCGCGTTTTACCACCTCCACCTCGGGCACGTCCTTGTTGGTTGCTTCGAAGAGCGCCTTGAGCCGCATCACCTCATCGGGATGCGCCGCGGCGACGTCGTGCTGCTCGGTGGGATCGGCCGCGAGATCGAATAGCTGCATCGGCCTCGGCACGTCGCCGGTCTGCACGCCGGGATGTTTGCTCGGCTGCGCCTGCTCGTAGGGCGCGAGGATCGTCACACCGTCGGGGCCGCGCGGATCGATGTAGCGCTGGCCGGGCTTGTGGACATTTGCCAGGCCGACACCCGGCTTGAGCACGTGCAGCTTCCAGCGCGCGTCGCGGATGGTCGCGAGCTTCGTGCTTTGATGCCCGAAGATTGCCTCGTGCGGGCCCGGCGCGTCGCTGGTGAAAAGCGGGAGAATGTCGCGCCCGTCGAGCATCACGTCATTCGGTGGCGCGACGTGGGTGGCGGCGAGCGCGGTGGAGAAAAGGTCCATCATCACCGCCGGTTGCGCGCCGACGCGGCCCGCGGGGATTTTTCCCGGCCAGCGCGCGATGCACGGCACGCGATAACCGCCCTCGTAGGTGCTGCCCTTCATGCCGCGCAGCCCGCCGGTGCTGCCGCCGAATGTCGCGCCGTTGTCGCTCGTGAACATCACCAGCGTGTTTCCATCGAGGCCGAGCGCCTTCAGTTTCGCGAGCACTTCGCCGACGCTCCAGTCCAGCTCCGCGACGGCGTCGCCGTAGAGTCCCGCGCCGCTCTTCTTGTAAAAAGCGTCCGATGCCGCGAGCGGCTTGTGTGGCATCGCCTGCGCGAAATAGAGGAAGAAGGGGCGCGCCTTGTTGCGCTCGATGAAATCCAGCGCGCGCGCCGTGTAGCGCTGCGTGAGCGTGGCCTGCACGACGGGATATTCGGCGCGCCGCGTCCCTTCGAGCAACTGCACCGGCCGCATGTCGTTGGAGTACGGGATGCCGTAATACTCGTCGAATCCGCGTGCCGTCGGCAGCCACTCCGGCTTCGCGTGGCCGAGATGCCACTTGCCGACCATGCCCGTCGCGTAGCCCGCGCCTTTCAAAAGCTGCGCGAGCGTCAACTCGCTCTCCGGGAGGTGCAGCGCATCCGCATCCGGCCCGCCGTCGGGCGCGGGATTCTGCGTCATGCCGCAGCGAAACGGGTAGCGTCCCGTGAGCAGCGAGGCGCGAGTCGGCGCGCAGAAAGATGCGGGGCAGTTGAACTGCGTGAGCTTCGCGCCCTCCGCCGCCATGCGATCGAGATTCGGCGTCTTGTTTCCCGGACTTCCGTAGCACGCGAGATCCCCGAAGCCGAGATCGTCGGCGAGAATCACGATGACGTTTGGCCTGTCGCCGGCAGATGCGATGGTGAGTGAGGCGGCCAGCAGAACGACGGGGAGGAGGAACTTCATGGGGAATAGCACTCAGAGTTTCCGTCCAAAGTGGATCGGATGACAAGGTCGGGATTTTTTCGGCGGTCAGTCCGGTTCGAAATCCACCCAGCGCACCAGCGGCGCGAGCACGGGCTGGCCATCGTGATGCCATGTGAGCGGGGGCGATTGCATTTTTCCGAGCGGGCAGATTCGCATCGCGCCGGACGCGGCGGCGAATTCCGCGTGCGCGGGAGTGGCCGGCCAGATTCCGCAGGTGCTCAGGGCTGCGCGCAGCGGCGCGAGCAATCCCGGGAGATCCGGAGGGAGCGGTTTCACGAAGATCACGCGATTCCGCGGGGAATCGGGGAAGCCCGGCGTCGCGTCGGCGACGACTGTCCATGCCGTGTCCTCGCTCGCGAATAGTGTGATCGGTTCGCCCGCGGAGGCGCGGAAGCCGACCTCGTCGCGCAGTGTCCGGATTCCGTTTTCGTCGCTGAGCGCAAGCGTGCCACGAGGCGAACGTGCATTGAAATCCGCCATGGCCGCGGCCAGTCGTCGCGCGTACGCGACGGCTGTGAACGTGCCGTTTTCCCTGATGAACAGCACGTGCGGGGAAAGGCAGCCCTGCTGGTCGAAGACGGACACATCCCGCGCCGCGCCGGGGACGCTCTCGAAATCCGGGTCGGCGAAAATGATCACGAAGCTGATCTTGTGACCGTGACCGATGAACGGAATCCCGGGCCGCAAGGCGTGGCGGAGAGTCGCGATTGTCTCGTCACGGCCGAAAACGATCGCCGCGTCCGCGAGCGCAAGCCAGGACGCGGGAAGCTCGCGGGCGAACTCGATCTCCATCGCGAGTGCCTCGGGAAGCAGAGCCCGGAATCGCTCCGCGTCGGGCAGGCCCTCGGATGGCAGCTTGCAGAGGTTGCGCGAGCCCAGCAGCAGGCCGCGGATGATGGTCTGCAACGCGGCGGCCGGCGTGTTTCCGCTGATGACGTGCAGGATCGTGCGTGGCGCGACCGCCCGGCTGAAATGCCCGCCGCACGGCACGAAGCCGTCGAGCGCCCCGGCGTGACCGAGTTCCGCCGTGACGAGACCGAGCAGTCCCTCCGTGGTGATCCCGCCGAGGAAAGGGAAAGCGGCGGCCGCGCGGGCGATCGCCATGGCGCGGGCGGCGGTGTCGGGGATCGGTTGAGCGGGGCGTCTGGCGATTGCGGTCGATGGAAGCTCCGGAGTCCGGATCGCCGCCGCACACGAAAGCGCCTCGTCGGCGGAGATTGAGCATCCGCGTGGCAGGACGCCGGGATCTCGGCCGAGCAGTTCGAAACCGTCTTGGCGACGAATTGCGAAATCCGCAGTGTCGATTGCGAGGACGCCCGCGACGCTCGCGAGATCGAAGATGCGCAGCACGCCGGTGGCGCCGGGGGCGGCCTCGGCGCCGGTCACCGGATCGATGACGAGCGCGCGCATCCACGGCCCGGCGGAATGCGGGTGATTGAGCCCCCGGGTGTAGAATTGCGAGGCGAGTTCGCACATCCCGTATTCGTTGCAGATTTGTTCAGGCGGAATCCCAAGGTGATCACCGAACTTTGCATACAGGTCGCGCTTGCTGATCTCACGGCGGGATCCCTTGAATCCGCCCGTCTCGACCGCGAAACTGCCCGGCGCGAGCCGCAGACGGCGGGCACCGGGCTGTTCGAAGAGATGCGCAAACGCGAGCGCCGTGCCGAAGATGGCGACCGGTTCGTCCTCCCGGATCTTCCCGGCGAGCAGAGTTTCCGATCCGTCCGGATCGAACGTGGCGGCGGCGGTCTCCGAACGGGCGAGCGTGCCGAACATATGGGTGAGCGAGGAGTCCGGTGATTCGTCCGGCTTTCGCGAGAGCAAGATGCTGCGGAGCCTTGGCTGTCCGAGCCGGCGCCAGCCCGCGAGGAGCGCCGCCTCGTAGAGCGCGGTATCCGGCAGGTGCAGTTCGCTGCGCGCGGAACTCGTGGTGCCGCTGCTGCGAAACGTCTTGGTGACGAGTGACGGCGGAATACAGGAGAGCCGGAAGCGCTTGAACATCGACTGGGGCACGGCCGGAATTTCGCGCCAGTTCACAGGCTCGTGCCGGTTCGCGCACCAACGGCCGTAGGGCTCATTGCGACGCCTTTGAAAGGCGTGGATGTCGAGTGCGAGCGATGCGAAGTCCGTCCCGCTGAGATCGTCCCGCAATGACGCCATCACGCGCGCCTGCAGGGCGCGGTATTCGGACATGATGGCGTCGTCGTTCTTCACCGTGGCGAAAGGTGGGGCGGAACGCGACTGCAACGCAAGCCGCCCCTGCGCCGGCCTGGGCGTGATGATCCGATCCTGCGGATTGCAGTCGCGCGACCGCCTTGCCAGCCCGCTGGCGCGCGTGTAGTTTCACCGCGCAATGATCCGCCTCCTCATCCTCGCATTGACGCTCGCTTGTCCGCTCATGGCCGCGGATGTCTCGTTCCGGAATCACGTGCAGCCCATCCTCGCGAAATCAGGTTGCTCGAGCGGAGCCTGCCACGGCGCGGCGGCGGGGCAGGGGGGATTCAAGCTCTCGCTGCGCGGCTATGACGACGAGGGGGATTACCTGTCGCTTACACGCGGGGCGTTCGGGCGGCGCATCAATCTGGTGGAGCCGGCCCGCTCGTTGCAATTGATGAAGGCCACGGCGGCGGTTCCGCACAAGGGCGGCGAACGATTCAAGATCGACTCGCCCGAGTGGAGGACGATCGCCGAGTGGCTTGCCAATGGCGCGCAGGGGCCGAAGGCGGACGACGTGCGCATCGAGCGGATCGAGCTGCTTCCATCGGCGTCACGCCTCAAGGCGGGCGACACGAGGCAACTGAGCGTGAAGGCGTATTTTTCCGACGGGCACACCGAGGACGTCACGCGCTATGCAAAGTACACCGCGACCGACCAGGCGGTCGCAAATGTGGACGACTTCGGAAAGGCGACGGTGGTCGGTCACGGCGAGAGCGCGATCACGGCGTGGTATCTCCAGAAGATCACGTTCGCGACGGTCACCGCGCCTTTTGAGAATCAGCTCGATCCGTCGGTCTTTGCCGGCGCGCCGACGCGGAACTGGATCGACGGTCTGGTGAGCCGGAAGCTGGAATCGCTCAATCTGCCGCCTTCGCCGCGTTGCTCGGACGGGGAGTTCCTGCGCCGGGCGTTCCTGGACACCATCGGCGTGCTTCCCACGGCGCGCGAGACCGCGGAGTTCCTCGCGGATGCGAGTTCCGGGAAGCGGGATCGGATCATCGAGCAACTCCTCTCGCGGCCGGAGTTCGTCGATTACTGGAGCTACAAGTGGAGCGACCTGTTCCTCGTGACAAAGCGCAAGCTGCCGCTGCCGGCGGTGTGGGCGTATTACAAATGGATCCGGGATCAGGTGGCGACGAATACGCCGTGGGATGAATTCGCGCGGCGGTTGCTCACCGCGCAGGGCAGCACTCTCGAGAATGGCGCCGCGAATTACTTCGTGATGACGGCCGATCCGCGCGATCTGTCCGAGAAGACGGCGGTGACCTTTCTCGGCATCTCGACGAACTGCGCGCGCTGCCACAATCACCCGATGGAGAAGTGGACGAACAACGACTACTTCGGCTACGCAAATCTCTTTTCCCGTGTCCGGTTCAAGAACGGCCCGGGTGGCGAGGGGGACAAGGCGCTGTTTGCGGCTGACGACGGCGATCTCGTGCAGCCGCTCACGGGCAGACCGCAGACGCCGCGTCCGCTGGGCGGCAAGCCACTGGCGCCGGGCGCGGCGGTGGATCGCCGCGAGGCGCTGGTGGAATGGCTGACGGCGCCGGAGAATCCGTATTTCGCGCGGGCGATCGTGAACCGGGTGTGGGCGAATTTTCTCGGGGTCGGCTTGGTGGAAGCGGTGGACGACATCCGGGAGACGAACCCTGCGAGCAACGAGGAGCTCTTCTCCGCGGCGGCGCAGTGGCTGCGGGATCACCGGTACGATCTGCGGGCGTTCATGCGCGAGATTTTGCAGAGCGAGACTTACCAGCGCAGCAGCGTGCCGCTCCCCGGCAACAAGGCGGACACGCGCTTCTACTCGCGGTATTATCCGCGGCGCCTGATGGCCGAGGTGCTTCACGATGCCGTCGCGCAGGTGACGCAGGTGCCGACGATGTTCAAGACGAAGAATCCGTATGATCAGGGGGACAAGGGGGACAGTTTCCCTGCGGGCTGGCGCGCGGTGCAACTGCCGGACGTGAACTCGGACAGCTATTTCACCCGCGTCTTCGGCCGGCCTTTGCGCGAGCAGACTTGCACCTGCGAGCGCACCGCCGAGCCGAATGTGACGCAGGCCCTGCATCTCGCGAATGGCGACACCATCAACGCAAAGCTGCGGGACGCCTCGGGCGTGGTGGCGAAGACGGCAGCCTCGGGAAAGCCGCTGGAGAAGTGGCTCGACGACGCCTATCTCGCCGCGCTCGGCCGTGCGCCGACCACCGCGGAACGGGAGGCGGTTTCACGCGCGATGGCCGTGGACAAGGGCGAGCAGCGCGCGGTGATGGAGGATGTTTACTGGGCGCTGATGAGCAGCCGGGAATTCATCTTCAACCACTGAGCACCGCTTCACTTCCGCGCGAGTGCGGCGGCGCGACGGTAGTTGGCGCGGAAGGTGTCGGCGAGTTCCCTTGCGAGCTGCACCTGCGTGATCTTGCTGGCGCTGCTGCTGACGGCCTCGCGGATGCGGCCCGACGTGGCTGCGTAATCCACAGCGCGGATGTCCTCGAACGCGGCGAGGGCATCGGGCGGAAATGCCCCGGTGCGGTTCCGCGCCTCGAACAGCGCCTGCCATGCGGAGGTGAGTTCCTCATGCGTGTCCACGCACATCACGCGGAAGACGAACGCGATCGCATTAAACAGTGGCGCGGTCCGTTTTCCCTCGTAGGTGAAGGTCTTCGCGGCCTCGTAGGGAAACACATCGGGGTCACTCCGCAGGGCGCGGAACTCGGGCCCGTAGAGTTCCGGCAGCATGGGCAGACGGCGCAGTGCGCGCTTGGAGGGACCACCCGGGGCGCCGGCTTTCCAGCCCCAGAGTTTCTGGCCGTCCGTCATCACAAACTCGATGAACTGTCTCGCCAGCGCGGGATGCGGCGCGCCGCGCAGCAGGCCGATCGGATCGGTGCCGTAGGAAGTGCCGCCTTCCGCATCCGTGTAGCCGATGCGCGACGAGCCGTCGGGCCGGCGGACGGATTCGCTCTGGAAGCGGCCGTAGAAATCGATGGTCATCCCCGCGGCGGCCTCGCCCGCCTCGATGTCGAGGGCGATCTTCGAGGAGGAATCGGTGAAGTAGCGCGCGTTGGCGCCGATCCGCTGCAGGAGCCGCATCGCACGCTCCCACCCGGCGGCGGTGATGCGCTGCTCGTCGGCCCCGGGCCCGGAGGCGACGAGATTCATCTGCTGCTGGACGAGCATCTCGAAGGCCTTGTTCGCCGAGCCGCTCTGCGTCGGATTCGCAAGGGCGAGCGCGCGGAAGTAACCCGGTTCCCCCAAATCGCTCCATCGACGCGGGGCGGGGAGCCCGAGGCGCGCGAGTTGGTCGCGATTGTAGGCGATCCCGAATGCGCCGAGCGTGGTGCCCATCCAGCGGCCTTTCTCGTCGTAGTACGGCTCGCCGCCGAGCACGGGGGGGATCGGTTTTCCCGGGCCGAAGATCTCCGGGTGTGCGGAGATGTAGCCGCAATCCACCAGCAGGCCGACGTCCGCCATCTTTTTGAAATCGTAGGAGCCGCCGCCGAAAAACACGTCGATCTTCGCGCCGACATTCGATGCGAGAAAGGCGCGGCGCGCCGCCTGGCGCGGGGTGTCGGCGTCGGGTGATTCGGCGGGCCGGGTGGCGGGATCGAGGCAGCCGGCCTCGATGTCGTTCTCCCATTTGCGGCCGAGGGTGCGTTTCCAGTGGTTCTCGAATGCCGCGGTGTATGCCCCGTTGAGGTAAAGCGTGGTCTCGCTCGTGCCGCCCGGCGTGAACCACTCGACCGTCACGGTGCGCCCGGTCTTCGCCCGGTACCATTCGCGGAAGGCCTCGCTGAATTCCGAGCGGATCGCCTCGTTGTGCGGCGTGATCACCGCGAGCGTGTCCTGTCCCTGCAATACGGATTCGTCGCCTTTCGGGCGCAGGACGATCGGGCCGATCACGATTGCGAGCAGCGCAGCCAGCAATGCGAGGTTCTTTCCCATGCGTCAGGCGGGCAGCGCGACGACGTCCGCGGGGTTTGCGCTGGCGAACAGCTCGCGTTGATCGTTCCCGAAGGCGAACTTCGGGTTCAATTCGAAGATTTTCAGCGTGTGCTCCCCCGACGCGAAGCGGTACTGCGCCATCTCGCCGAGGTACACGCGCTCGCGGATCGTGCCGGGGATCGAATTGACGGTGGCCGCCTTGGTGTCGAGGCAGAGCGCCTCGGGGCGGATGCTCAGGAGCACCTTCTGTCCGGGGGCGGGCTGCCATCGATGGGCGGTGGCCGTGAAGTTCCCGAGCGCGGTCGCGACGATCGTCGTGTCGCCCGCAGGCCCGGCCACGGTGCCTTCGATGAAATTCGTCTCGCCCATGAAGTCCGCGACGAATCGCGACGCGGGCTGCCGGTACACCTCGGCAGGGGCGCCGGCCTGGCGGATGTGCCCGGCTTCCATCACCGCGATCCGGTCACCGACGCTGAGGGCTTCCTTTTGATCATGGGTGACGTAGATGGCCGTGAGGCCGGCCTCCTTGCAGATGCGCCGGATCTCCCCGCGCATCTCGATGCGGAGTTTCGTGTCGAGGTTGGAGAGCGGTTCGTCGAGGAGCAGGCAGCGCGGGCGGATGACCATGGCGCGGGCGAGCGCGACGCGTTGCTGCTGGCCGCCGGAGAGCTGGTTGATCCTGCGGGCGGCG
>JBEBGK010000024.1:0-13765 GCA_040081515.1 Chthoniobacteraceae bacterium | reverse complement strand
CTGATCTTGTCCGCCTTCATCAGCGCGAGGATCCTTGCGGCCATGTTCTCGTCCATCTCGGTCAGGATCGTGACGGCCGCGGTCGGTTTCATCGTCGAGTAGGTCGTCGCGAGGGTCTTCAGATTCTTGAGCTCGGCTTCCTCGATCTGGAGCACGCGCTCATCGAGCGCGTCGCGGAGCTTCTTGATGTCCTCGCGGACCTGCTCGACCTCCGCGCGCTCGGAGGCGAGCTGTGCGCGCAAGGATTCGAGGCTCTTGTGCTCCTCGGTGGTGTCCTTCCGCGCCGTCTGAAGCTCGGCGATGAGATCATCGACGGCCTGCGTCTTGAAACTCCAGAGCTTGGGCGGCCTCTCCGTGGGTGGCGGCGGCGGCTCGGCGGTCGCCGTGAGGTGTTTGACGATGAGCACGGAGGATGTGCCGGCGTGGATCAGGATCGCGAGGAGGGCGAGGAACCAGCGGGATGCGAGTAGTTTCATGGCTGCGGTGTTGTTCCCGGGCCGGCGACGTTGGAAACGCCGGCGGCATCGGTGGGTGAATGAAAGTTGGGCGGCCTGCTGTTCATGCGCTCATGCGGATCTCGGACGTCGCGTAACGCGAGAGGATCAGATCGGAGACGTCCTTCTCCTCCTGCCGCTGCGCGGCTGCGAGGTGGGCGCGGAGCTGGCGGTCGTGCAGGCGGACGATGGCCTCGTGCTTCCGGCGCGCCAAATCGAACCGTCTGCGATGGGCCTCGGTTTCCTGCGCAGCCCTGGCGAGGCGCTCTGCGAGGCGGGTGCAGTGCTCACGCTGGACCCTGGCCGCGTTCATCAGGATGAGGTGATCGGCCGCGCTGGACCTGCCGGCCCTCCTGGCCGCCAGCTCCCGCTCGCATTCGTCGAGTTCGAGGCACGCCGCATCGAGATCCGACTTCGCACGCCGCTCGGCGGTGAGTGACTGCTGGAAGATCTCCATCGCGGCCGTCTCCTCGCGTGCGCGGAGTCTGGCGATGGAATCGAGGCGGAAGACGAACCTTTTCATGAGCGCAGCAGGGCGGAGAGTTTTTGCAGGCTGGCGGCGCGGGGAGCGGCTTCGCTGAAGCCCTGCCGGAGGAGCTGGTTGAGCGCGTCGTTCAACGCGACGGCGCGATCGAGCCGCGGATGCGTGCCCGCGGTGTAGGAACCGAGCGTGATCAAATCCTCGTTCTTCCGGTACAGCGCCAGGAGGTCGCGGGCCTCGGAGGCGTTCGCGAGGTCCTCGGGCGTGCTCAGGTCCCGGACGAGCCGGCTCAGGCTTTCAAGAACATCGATCGCCGGGAAGTGATTCCCGGCGGCGAGCGCGCGGCTGAGCACGAGATGTCCGTCGAGGATTCCCCGCACGGCATCCGCGATCGGTTCGTTCATGTCGTCCCCCTCGACGAGCACCGTGTAGAAGGCCGTGATCGATCCGCGCTCGCCCGCGCCGGTGCGCTCGAGGAGCTGCGGCAGGATCGCAAACACGGAAGGCGTGTAACCGCGGCTGCTGGGAGGTTCGCCGACCGCGAGCCCGATCTCCCGCTGCGCCATCGCGAACCGGGTGACCGAGTCCATCATGAAAAGCACGTCGCGCCCGGCATCGCGGAACTCCTCGGCGATCGCGGTGGCGAGCAGTGCGGCGCGAAGCCGCAGCGGCGCGGGCTGGTCGGACGTGGCGCACACGATGACGGAGCGCGCGAGACCCTCTGGCCCGAGATCGCCCTCGATGAAATCGCGCAGTTCGCGTCCCCGTTCCCCGATTAAGGCGATCACGTTTACGTCGCTCGCGGCGCTCCGCGCCATCATGCCGAGCAGCGTGGATTTTCCCACGCCGCTGCCGGCGAAGATGCCCATGCGCTGGCCGCGGCCCACGGGCGTGAAGACGTCCAGCGCGCGGATGCCAGTGGCAAACGGTTCGCGGATGCGCCGGCGCTTGAGCGGATCGGGTGCCGCCGAGCGCAGTGGTCGGCGTCGGGAAGATGGAAGCGGGCCGCGGCCGTCGATGGGGCGACCGAGCCCGTCGAGGACCCGTCCGCAAAGCGCGGAGCCGGTCGGGACCGTCGCGCCGCAATCCGCGGGAACCACTTCGCTGCCCGGACGGAGACGCGGCATGCCGCCGAGGGGCATCAATTGGATGTGATGCTCGCGAAAGCCGACAACCTCGGCCTGGATTGACGGCTCCCCGGACTGCGATCGGATGGTGCAGACTTCGCCGAGCGCGACGTTCGGCCCGTGGGATTCGATGATCTGCCCGACCACGCGCGCCACCCGGCCGACGCGGCGGACCGCGTTCACCGAGCGCACGCTCGCGATCAATTTCGCGGCGCCTAGCAGGTCCGGTGGTGGCGTGGGCTCCGCGGTTTCAAGCAGCATGGAGGGCCTCCTTGCAGAGTTGCAGTTTCGAAGCGACGCGCCCGTCGAGGGTGCCGAAGCGGCTTTGGACCACGCAGTCGCCCGGCTTCAGGTCTGCATCGGCGCGGAAGGTGATCGAGGGATGCTTCTCGCGGAATTCCGCATCGAGCCCTGCGATCAGATCGAGATCGCCTTGCGCGAGGCGGACCTCGAGCTCCTGGCTGCCGGGCTCGATGCCCCGGAGCAGTTCGCGGACGATGCCCGCGACGGTGTCGCGAGACATCGGCGTGGATGCCAGCACGCGGGATGCGGCCTCGGCGACGAGTTCGGGCAGCAGTTCGCGGAACTGCGCGATCAGCCCCGCATGGGCCGCGGCGAGTTCCGAGAAAGTGCGCGACTGGAGATGCAGCACGTCGGCGCGGAGCTCGAGCATCTGCCGCTCCATCAGCTCCATCGCCTCGCTGGCTCCCTGTTGATGGGCCAGTTTGCACGCCGCCTCGAGTTCATCGTGCGAGCAGGTGCGGACCTGTCCCGCCGTTCCCGCGAGGAAGACCGCGCGCGGAGGGACGGGAAACTGGATGACGAATTCAGACGAGGACATTTTCTTCTCCTCCGGCGTCGAGGGTGATCTCCTCGTTCTCCTCAAGCTTGCGGACGATCTTGATCACCGACTCCTGCGCGGCCTCGACGTCCTTGAGCTTCTGCGGGCCGAGCTGCTCGATTTCATCGCGGACAGACTGTGCGGCGCGCTTCGACATCGCGCTGAGGACCGCGGTGACGACCTCGGGTTTCACGCCCTTGAGCGCGAATGGGAGCGTCGCGGAATCCACCTCGCGGAGCACGCGCTGGAGGTCGGCAGGGGAGAGACGGTCGAGGTCCTCGAAGCAGAAGCTTTGTTTCCGGATCTCTGCGCCGAGCTCGGCATCGCGCTCCTCGATACGGGCGATCAGCGCCTTGCGGAGATCCTTCTTGAGCGCGTTGAGAATCTCGACGCAGGCGCGCACGCCTCCGGAACGCTGGATGTTCGGCTGAGGAGCGCGGCGGTCCACGTGGCGGTTCAGGTTTTTCGCGACCTTCGAGATCACCTCCTCGGATGCGCCATCCATCGAGCCCAGGCGCTCGACGACCTCCTCGCGCAGCTCGGCGGGGAGGTTACCGACGAGTTCGGCGGCCTTCTTCGGCTCCAGGCAGGAGACGATGAACGCGATCGTCTGCGGCTGTTCGTTCTTCGCGATGTTCAGCAGTTGCCGGCTTTCCATCTGGCGGATCGCCTCGACGGGCCCGGCGGTCGCGGGGGTGATGGCGCAGCGGTGCATGATCGCCGATGCCTCGTATTCGTCCTTCGACTGGCAGAGCATCGTCTGGGCGAACTGCACGCCACCGAGCGCGCTCCGGACGCCGTTGACGACGACGTGGGCGAACTCCCGCAGCACTTCGCTCTGCACGCGCGCCTCGAGCACCGGCATCTGCGCGATCTCGCGGCAGATCACCTCGATGTCCGCGTCCGGGAAATCCTTCATCATCCTCCCGGCGGTCTCGGGGCCGAGCGCGATGAAGAACGCCGCGAGCTTCTGGGTCTTGGTCAGGCTGGAATATTCGACGGCCATGGGTGCGGTCAGCCGTTGTTGTCCGCCATCCAGTTTCGCAGGGCCACGCTCACGTTCTCGGGCTTCTGCTGGATCATGTCATTGAGGAGTTGCGGGGTGATGCCGCCCGCGGGCAGCGACGCGGTTCCCTCGGCGTTTTGCTTGAGCAGCTCGATCGGGATGCGGTCGGGCTGCGCGCGCTTCACGGTGCGGAAGAAGAAGAAGATCAGCCCGACGGCCGCGAGCATCGCGAAGGCGTTCTTGATGAGGTCCGTGTGGCCGAGCGCCACCTCGGCGAAGCCGGGCTTTTCCACGGCCGGCGTCTCGAAGGGCGCCTCTTCGACGGTGACCATGGAGGCGAGTTCCTTCTCGGGCGCTTTGATTCCGAGGGCATTCACGACCATGCGGCGCAGGCTTTCCAGCTCGGCGGGAGGCCGGGGCTGGGCCTTAGCGGCGACGACCACGGCCGCCGTCAGGCGTGTGATTCCGCCCGGTGCGCGCACGGTGTTCAGAGTGGTGCGATTGATGTCGTAGCTCAGGGTCTTGTTCTTTTTTGTCTGCTCGCTGTTCTTGCCGCCGGCCTTTCCGCCGGTCTGGCCGCCCGCATTTCCCGGGAGGTTTGCAGTCGCGCCGACGGCGCCCGCCGTTTCGTCGGTCTCGGTGGTGATGGTGCTGTCCTCCGTGGATGTGTCACTCCGGAGGACCTGGCCTTCCGGATCGTATTTCTCCTCGGTGCGCGTGGTGGAGTCGGCGTCGAGCTCGGCCGAGACCCGGACCACGGCGTTGCCGGGACCGAGGACCTTGGTGAGCATGGATTCGACCTTCTGGGTGAAGTAACTTTCGACTCCCTTCCGGAGTTTCATCTGGCCGGAGGCGGCGCCCAGTGCCGGGTCGTCGCGGAGGCTCTCGGTGAGGACGTTGCCGCGGTTGTCCACCACGGAGACGTCGTCGAGGCGCAGGCCCTCGACGGCATTGGCGACGAGGGAACGGATCGAGTTCACGCCCTCGATGGCCACGGAGCCCTCGATGAAGATGGATGCCGTCGGCTTGGCCTTCATGTCGGTGAAAAGGAGCCGGTTCTCCGGCAGCACGATGAGGACCCTCGCGGTACGGACGCCGCTGAGCTGCGAGATTGTCCGGGCGAGTTCGCCCTGGAGCGCGCGCACGTAATTGGTCCGCTGGACGAAATCGCTGATGCCGAAGTTCGGCCGGTCGAAGACCTCGAACCCGACGCCCTCGCCGGATGGGATTCCCTTTCCGGCGAGCTGCATGCGCAGCTTGTGGACCTCGGTGGAGGGGACGTAGATCGAAGTGCCGCCCGCGCCGAGTTCGTATTGCACGTTGGAGGCCTGGACCGCGGCGACGACTTCCGCGGCGTCCTTCTCGGCGAGACGCCCGTAGAGCAGTTGCATGCCCGGCTTGCGCGCCCAGAGGAAGAGGCCCGCCATTCCGCCGATGACGGCGATCACCGCGAGCCCGAGCGAGACGCGCTGGTTGATGCCGAGCTGGGCCCAGAGGCCGCGAAGTTGTTGGAGATATTCCTTCATGGTAAAAATCGGGCGCTCACACCTGCATGCGCATCATTTCCTGGTAGCTCTCGACGAGTTTGTTCCGCACCTCGACCATCAGGGAAAAGGCGATGCCGGCCTCCTGCATGGCGATGACGGCCTGATGAAGATTGTTCGTCTCGCCGGAGAGCACCTTGGCCTTCTCGGCGTCCGCGGTGCGAAGCTTTGCGTCCACTTCGCCGAGGGCGCGCTCGAAGAGGTTCGAGAATCCGGCGCCCTTCGCTTCGCCGGATTGCCCGGCCTCGCCGATGGGCGCGGCGGCCGGCGGAGTGGCGATGTCCGGGAGGATGGGGCCCGCCAGCTCGCGGGGAGGCAGATTTGGAAAAGAGCCGACGATCATGGCGGATTACCTCCCGATGGAGAGAGCCTTGAGGGCCATCTGCCGCGCGTTGCGGGCGACCGAGAGGTTTGCCTCGTAGGCGCGTGAGGCGCTGATGAGATCGACCATTTCGATGGCCGTGTTCACGTTCGGCAGCCGCACCATCCCGTCCGGGCCGGCGTGCGGGTGCTCGGGATTGTGGACGGTTTCGCCCGGCGATTTGTCGTCCTCGATCTTCGAGACGCGCACCGCGGAGTTTCCGGTGCTGGCGTCGAGCGCGGATTCGAAAGTGACGACCTTGCGCTTGTAAGCCTCGCCGTTCACGTCGCGGGTGGTGTGCGCATTCGCGATGTTTTGCGCGATGACGTCCATGCGGGTCTTTTCCGCATTGAGCGCGCTGGCGGTGGAGTTCAGTCCGGTGATGAAGTTCATGGCGGGTATCAGACAGAGCGGCCGGTGATGGCCAGGCGGAGTTGCTTGAGGGAGCCGCTGACGAACTCGGTGAGCGCGTCGTACTCGGCGGAGTTGCGGTTCATGGCGAGAAGCTCATGGTCGAGGACGACATTGTTGCCGTCCTTGCGTTGCGCCGGGGCATCCGCGTCCTGCACGATGGCCGGCGCGGTGGCGGCGCCGCCGGAGCGCAGGCGGGCTGCGAATTCCTTCGCGAAGTCGGGTGCGAGATCCACGCGCTTGTAGCCGGGTGTTTCGATATTCGCGAGGTTCGAGGCGAGCGCCTCGTGCCGGAGGGCGCTGGCATCCAGCAGTTGCTTGGACGCGGCGTAGGTTCCTGAGTTGAAGATGTTGTCGATCATTGGGCTGATGACTGTGGGCTGGATTGGCGGAGAGGTAGGGTCAGGGCGATGCCTGCGCGGAGTGTGTCGGGAGGAGTTGGCCGGCGGGACCGGTGAGCGCGGCGAGATGCCGGGCGGTGGTGATGCTCTGCGGGGAGAGCGAGACGGTCGTCGTCCGTCCGTCGGAAGTCTGCGCCGTGAGCGTGCCGTCGGCGGCGAGTGAAAGCACGGGTTGCTTCGCGGGGTCGGCGCTGGCGAGCAGCGTGCGCACCTCCGGGGAATCCAGCAAGTGCTGGCGGAGGCTGAGGATCTGTGTGTCGCGGCTGGCGGCGGCACTCATCGGGGTGGCGGCGTTTTTTTCCAGCAAAGCGGCAAAATTTTCCGTTGAGGCGGGCGCTTTAGAGGCCCGGGAGGTGAGCCAGGTGTCGATCGCGTTGCTGGCGATGGTGGACACGGCGGAGACGAGGAGCGGATACATATGGCGACGCGCTTAGCATCGACCGTGCCATTGCGTTTTCGCGGGGTGTTTCTCGCAGGAATGATGCAACCGGTACGGTTGCGTCAGTCGTCTCGCTCGGAAGCTGCTATTTCCGCCTTCCTCGAAACCGTTACCGATCCAAAATGCCCAGCCCAATGAATCACGCTGCCGCGTCCGCGCCGGACCGGCAGGCCAGCCGTATCCTTCGTTCTTCTCTCGCGGTATGAACAGCACCTGTCGCGAAGAGAAGCCGCCCGTCAGTAAGAGCCCGCGGAGCGTCGCCGACTCGGCCGGATGGAAGTCCGCACTCGTGGATCTCTCGCCGGATCTTCTGGCGGTGGCGGATCCGGAAAGGCGGATCCTTTTCTGGAGCCGGGGCGCCGAGAGCATGACGGGATGGAGCGCCGAGGAGGCTGCGGGCATGGACTTTTTCGAGTTGCTCCGCGTCTCGGGCCGCACGGACCTGGCGGATGCCTTCGGCCGTGTGGTTGCGGGAGGCGAATGGGAGGGTGATTTCGGGATGGTCAGACGCGACCAGTCCCGGCGGACGCTGCTCGGCCGGTGGCGATCCCTCCGGGAGGCCGGGACCGCGAAAGGCAGCGTGCTGCTGGTGAATTGCGACGTCACGGATTTCAAACCGGCGGGCGCGGACAGCCGTCGCGCGCAGCGGATGGATAACATCGGGGCGCTCGCATGCGGCATCGCGCATGATCTGAACAATGTGCTTTCACCGATCATGATCTGCTCGGACGTGCTCGCATCCGCCAGCCGTGGGCCGGATGAGAGCGAGATGGTGGAATTGATCCGGAGCAGCGCCCTGCGCGGGTCGCGGATCGTCCGGCAGGTTTCGCTTTTTGCGCGTGGGGACGACGGGGAAAGGGTCCCCGTCGAGGCTTCGCATATTGTCAGTGAGGCGGCCCAACTGCTCCGGGCGACGCTCCCGAAGAACCTGACGTTCCGCTCGTCGGCGACCCCGGATGCCGGGTTCGTGCTGGGCGATCCCGCGGAACTGCAACAGGTCGTGCTGACGCTCTGCATCCATGCCCGCGATGCCATGCCGGACGGCGGGAATCTGACGCTCGCCGCCGAGCGGGTGATGGCGGACGAACTCTTCGCGGCCATGGCTCCCGGAGCGAAGGGCGCCGCGTACGTGGTCCTGAGCGTGACGGACAGCGGCGAGGGGATTCCGGCGGAGGAGCGAAAGCGGATCTTTGATGCACAGATCCCGTCGATGGGCGCAGGCAGCCGACTGGCGACGGTGCGCAGCATCATCGAGAGCCACGGCGGTTTTGTGCGCTGCGAGAGCGTGGTGGGGCAGGGGACTGTCTTTTATGCGTGCCTGCCGGCGCTCGCGGATGATGAACCGGCGGATGTCGCCGGGAGGCAGGAAGCCCGCGGCTCCGGCGAACTCCTCCTCGTGGTGGAAGACGAAGCGGCGATCGCGAATCTCTGCGGCAAGGTCCTCGAGGGCCAGGGCTATCGGGTGTTGATCGCGGCGGACGGCGTGGAGGCGCTGGAGTTGTTTGCAAGAAACCGCGGCGAGATCCGCGCGGTGATCGGCGATGTCTGCATGCCGCGGATGGATGGCGTGGGCCTTGTGCGGGCGATCCGGGAAACGGAACCGCACGTCCCGATCCTGATCGCGACCGGCGCGACCGAAGGGCCGCTCCTGCGGCAGGTGGAGGCGCTGCCGGCGGTGTCCGTCATCCGGAAGCCCTTCACACGGCGGCTGCTGCTCGCGGCGGTGCAGCGTTGCCTCGCGACGCCCGGCGACGCGGCGGTGCGGTAGGCTGGTGTCTTTTGCCGGGAAGTATTTTCCCTGTCCGGCGGCAGAGGCGTCGATTTCTCAAAGGTGAAAGTGCCTCCGAATCAGGGAGGGCGGCCCGTTTTCACCCGCGGGCGCAGGCTTGGCACGCTTCACGCTATGGTGCCGAAGGTAACCAAACAAGCCCATGACCCTCTCTGCTTCAGCCCAACGCACCGAAACGAACCACGCCCCGGGATCGACCGCCCGGGCAAACGGCAACGGCGGTGTGCCGGAGATCACCCGTGTGGACATGGTGGTCGCCCTGCCCAACGGCCTGATCGGCCTCCCGGAAGTCACCCAGCTGGAAGTCATCCGCAATCCGGAGAACTGGCCTTTCATCACGCTGCGCTCGGCGACGCAGGACGGGCTGCAATTTCTCGCGATCGAACCCCAGGACTTCGTGCCGGACTACGTGATCGAGCTGAACGATATCGACACCGAGGCCCTGGGAATCGGCCGGGCCGAGGATGCGCAGGTGCTGAACATCGTCACCGTCCACTCCTCGGATCCCCAGTTTGTCACGACCAATCTCATCGGCCCCGTGGTGATCAACCGGCGCACCGGCATCGCCCGGCAGGTCATCATCGCCAACAGCGAACAATACTCCGCGCGGTACGTCCTCGCCGACGAGCGCATCTGAGTTTCCCCGAAGCACCGCAATGCTCGTCCTCAGCCGCAAACTCAATGAAGGCATCCTGATCGGTGACGATATCGAGATTCGCATCGCCCGGATCGACGGCGAGACCGTGAAGCTCGGCATCGAAGCGCCCAGAAACATCGGGATCTACCGGGACGAAATTTACCGCCAGATGAAGGAGACAAACCTCGGAGCCATCCGGCAGCCCGGCCAGTCCCTTCCACGCCTGAAAATTCCAATCAACGCCAAACCAAACCCGAACAAGCCATGACCATCAATACCAACCCCGGCGCAAGCTCCGCCGCACGTCATCTCAACAACAGCCATGAGATGCTGAACTCTTCGCTGAACCGGCTGTCATCCGGTTCGAAGATCGTAAAACCATCGGATGACGCGGCAGGCCTTGCCGTCTCCGAGAAACTGGACGCGCAAAACCGCCGGCTCGGCGCGGCCCTGACGAATGTGCAGAATGCGATGTCCTACATCCAGACCGCCGATGGCTTCATGAGCGGGATGACGAAGGTGCTTTCCCGCCTGAGCGAGCTCTCGATGCTGGCCAAGGACGTGACGAAGAACGCCGGCGACGTGCAGCTCTACCAGGAGGAATTCCAGGCGCTCCAGAACCAGCTCCGCGACACCATCGGCGGCGGCACCGTGACATCGCCGCTCGGCGCGTTCAACGGCGTCGTCCTGTTCGGCGACAATCCCGCCGGTCTCACCGTGACCATCGGCGAGGGCCCGGGGCAGACGATGGTCATCGGGGAATCCGATTTGCAGGACCCCGCCGGCGCGCTCGGCATCCTGCTCGCGCAGACCACGCCGCCAGCCTTTGATGTGACGGTGACCACGGCGAACATTGCGAGCCTGGTCACGGACGGAATCCAGCAGGTGGCGACGGAACGCGCGAAGCTCGGCGCATCGGGTTCGCGGCTCGACCTGGCCGCCGCGACGCTGGGTATCGAAATCACCAATCTCGAGGCCGCAATCTCGCGGATCCGTGACGTGGATGTGGCGACGGAAACCACGCGTTTTGCGAAGAACAACATCCTCGTGCAGGCGGGCACCTCGATGCTCGCGCAGGCCAATCAGCTCCCGCAGTCGGTGCTGAAGCTCCTGCAGTAGTCTCAGTTTTCGGCGCTGACGCCGATCCGGTATTCGTTCAGCTTGTTCCGGAGGGTCCGGATGCTGATCTGCAGCGCGTCCGCCGCCTTGGCGCGATTGCCGCCGGTGGCTTCGAGGGCGTGCAGGATGTGCTCCTTTTCCACTTCGTAGAGCGAAAGCACGGGGCCGGTCCGGGAGGCCGGGAGCTCCTGCGGTTGCTGCACATGCGCGGACAGCGGCGTGGAAGGGCGCGGCTGGGCCGAGGCGGGAGGCACGCCGAGGGCGGATTGCTCGATGGGGCGGCCACTTTCGGTGAGGATCACGGCCCGTTCGATCGTGTTCTGAAATTCACGCACGTTGCCCGGCCAGCGGTGCTGGAGTAGGCCGCCCGAGGCAGCCTCGGTGAAGCCCGGGATGTCCCGGCCATGCCGGCGGGCGAAGCGCTTGAGGAAATGCTCCGCAAGCACGGGAATATCCGCCGGCCGATCGCGCAATGCGGGCACTTGAACCGGGAAGACATTGAGACGGTAGTAGAGGTCTTCCCGGAATTCGCCGGCCTCGACGGCCTTGTGCAGTTCGCGATTCGTCGTGGCAAGGACGCGGACGTCCACCTTGATCGTCTTCGTTCCGCCCACGCGCTCGAACTCGCGCTCCTGAAGGACGCGGAGGAGTTTCGCCTGCAAATGCGGCGGGATCTCGCTCACCTCGTCCAGCAACAGCGTGCCGCCATCGGCCAGCTCGAAGCGGCCCTCCCTGCGCTCGGTCGCGCCGGTGAAGGAGCCCTTTTCGTGGCCGAAGAATTCGCTCTCGATGAGGTTCTCGGGAACGGCCGCACAGTTCACCTTGATGTAGGGGGCCTGGGCGCGTCCGCTCGCGCGGTAGATGGCGCGCGCCACGAGTTCCTGGCCGGTTCCGTTCTCGCCCTCGATGAGCACGGTGGCTTCGGTGGGCGCCACTTTGCGGATCATTTCCCGCAGATTCTCGAAGGCGGCGCTGCTGCCGATCAAATCGCGGGTGTCGCTCAGATCGGCGCTCAGGATCTGATTCACCCGCACCACCTGGCTGAACGCCTCGGCCCTGCGGATGACGAGTTCGATGTTGTCCTTGCCGAAGGGCTTTACGAGGTAGTCGAACGCACCGAGGCGCATCGCCGCGATCACCGAATCGAGCGTGGCCTGACCGGTCATCATCACGACGTGCGGACGCTCCGGCATTTTCTGGATTCGCTCGAGAAGCTCGATGCCATTGCCGTCGGGGAGCTTGAGATCCAGGAAGACGAGGTCGAAGGAATCGGCCCTGAGGAGACGGTCGCCGCTGGCGATGCTGTCGGCGCTCGATACGCCGTAACGCTTGTCGCGCAGCCAGCCCTCGAGAGCCTGCCGGATCGCCCGTTCGTCATCAATTACGAGGATTTTTTCGATGGCCATAATCGTGCTCGTGTTTCAACGGATGCGAGTGCCGGGCGATGGGAGCGCAGCACTCTGGTGATGGGAGAAAATTCCGGATCGCTGCCACGGCGAGTTCCGTGCGGTCTGTGATAAAACGGGCTTCGCGCGACCGCGCTGCGAACACTGGCGCCACGGATTTTGGCAGTGTCTCCCCTCCCGCACGAAGCGGAGAGCGTGGTCGACGACGGTGATTCCAAATCGGTTGGCGATCAAGGGGATGCGGGAATATGGCAGGGAGGGCAATTTCTGCCTATGGGACGACTGTCCCTTTGTTGATGGGATCATTGTCCTATTTGAGGAACAGGCTGATGGCGGGCTTCCGGATCCAATTTGTGGCTTCGCAGCGAAAGTGTCTTGCTTTTTACCCGTCTTCTTGCTTCCTGATAAATTCATTAGCGCAGCGCCCAGATGCGCTGAGTCGGCCCAAGGTCGGTTCGAGCAACGGAAGTCACCAATACATGAACCCCAAGGTATTCATCGTGGACGATCATCTGGCGATCCTCCAGACGCTCGCCTACACGCTGCCGCGGCTGACGGCGTGCGAAATTGTCGGCACGTCGAGCAGCTCCTCTGAAGCGCTGAAGAGGATCCCCGGTGCAAAGCCCGACGTACTCTGGGTGGATGTCTGCATGCCGGAGTTGGACGGGCCCGGGCTTCTCCGGCTGTTGCGGGAGCGGCAGGTGCCCGCGCGCACGGTGCTTTTCACCGGCGCGGCGAGTGGCGCCCAGATCCGCGAGGCGATGCAGGCGGCGCCGGCGTGCTTCGTTTCGAAATGCGACGACCTCGACTGCTGGAAGAAGGCGATCACCGCGGCGGCAAACGGCGGGAGCTACTTCTCATCGGGCATCGAGAGGATGCGGCACCGGCTGGCGGATCCCGGTCTGGCGAAACTCACCGACATCGAGCGCACCGTGTTCAGCCTCGTCGTCCGAAATGTCGCGAAGGAGCGCATTGCGGATATTCTGGGGATCTCGACCCACACGGTCCGGCACCATCGCGAGCATCTCATGGGCAAGCTGGGCGCACACTCCATCGGCGAATTGTGCGTGATCGCCGCACGCGCCGGGCTGCTGGAATCCCCGGAGGCCTGATCGCTCCCGCGTTCGCTCAGTTCGCTGTCGAATACGCCCGGCGGAGCTGTGCGGCTGGCGGACGGGAAAGGGTTTTCGACGGACGCGGGCCCGCGGTCGCGGCGAGCAGGAGCTTCTCGTTTTCGCGGTCCACCAGGAGCGCCTTGAGGATGACTTGCTGCGCCTTTGCGGCGGCGGCGCGGACCTCCGGTGCGGGCCTGCTTGGGCGCTGGGACTGGATCGCTGCGAGCGACGCGGTCAGTTCGCCGAGTGCGATCCGCTTGGCCTGAAGCAGCGTTTCATCCGGTGGATTCCCGGTGGTCTTCAGGCAGCGATTTTCCTGGAGGACGAGCTGGTGGACCGTCTCGCAGACCTCGGAATGGTGAGTGAGCGATTCGGGCAGGGAAGCGGGTGTCATGGCTTGAGTGGTTCGTTTGAAGGAGGGGGCACGGGGAGGGCGCTGGTGAGCAGTTTCTCGAGCTTGACGGTGGCGGTCTCGGTCCAGGCAAGCTGGGTCGTGCGCCACTCGGCCATCCCGACGAGGGTGCGCAGGGTCTCGGGCAGCTTGTCCTTTTCCCGGCCGGGCTTCTTCGCTTCGTCGATGATGAACTTGTAGGC
>JBEBGK010000506.1:0-3734 GCA_040081515.1 Chthoniobacteraceae bacterium | reverse complement strand
CCGATCCCCACGCCTGCAGCCGATTTGTCAAAGTGCAGCGGATCGATCGCGGGCACCCACGCGTCCGCCTTGTTCAGCATGAGCACGCGCGGATGTGGTTTCCGATCCTCCTCGGTGACGACGCCACGACCGGCCATATTGGACTGACCGACGAGGAGGAAGAGGTGAAAACGCTCCTTCGGAGGAAGCTTCGCGGTGTCCTGCGCCGCAGCACCGCCCGAGAGGAGGCAGGCGATCAGGATCGCGCGGATGACGACTTGGAGAGAACTGTTCTTCATCGGTTGACGCGGGCTGCTTCATCCGCCGGGATGTCGCGGACGAAGATGTTCCGCCAGCGGATTTCTCCGCCGTGCGTCTGCAACATGATCGGGCCTTTGGCAGGCAGCGGCTGCGTGCGATCCCAGAAATTTTCCATCACCGCGCCATCCACGACGGGCTTGTCATTCAACCACACCCAGGTGCGCGCGCCGATCTGCCGGATGCGAAATGCGTTCCACTCACCGAAGGGCTTGTCGGCCACCACGAGCGGATCGCGGCCGGGCGTGCCGGGCGTGTTGTTGAAGAGGCCGCCGGAGCCGAGGTGCGGTTTGCGATCGGGCTTTTTCGGGTCGAAGACCTGCGTGTTGTCCCAGATCTGCACCTGCGGAGTGCCGCGCAGATAGATCCCGCTGTCGGCGTGCGGCACCGTCTTGTATTCGAGGCGCAGCTCGATGTCCCCGAACTCCTCGTCCGTGGTGGCATAGGGCCCGGTGCCGACGTTGATGAGTTCGCCGTTCTCGACCCGCCAGTGCGTCGGGAATTCTTCGCGCTGCTGCCTGAGGCTCGCGTCGAGCTTCTCGCCCTGCAGCTTCGCGACCCCGTGCGGATTCAGCCCGTGCCAGCCCGAAAGATCGCGACCGTTGAAGATTGCGCGGAAGCCGGCGGGCGGCGCGGGATCGGCGGCACGGACTGATGTGAGCGCGGCCAGGACGAGGAGGAACGAAGGGAGGTTTTTCATGGTGGATCGGGAGAGGGAATGCGGGGGATTTGCGTGTCAGATTTTGAGGAAGATTCTTTGCCGGTAAAGCCAGAGCAACACCAGCCACATCAGCGCGAGCACGCTTCCGCGCTGCCACATGGGACCGTAGGGGCCGGTGAAAAGTTCCCGCATCCCGTGCGTGGCAAGCGTCTCGCGGAACCACGATGAAGTGACCTGGAACATCAGGTAAATGGCGATCGAGTTCATTCCCACGACGGTGAAAGGGAAGGTCCATCGCCGCCATCCGAGCCCGTCGATGATCGCGTATAATGCCGCGAGCATCAGCAGCACCCAGCCGCCGCTCCAGAGCACCCACGACGGAGTCCAGATGCGTTTGACGACCGGGCACACGAACTGGCCGGCCAGCCATCCCGCGGCGAGAGCGACGATGCCGGCGGCTGCGATCGCGCCCACCTTGCGCCACTTACCGGCATCCGAGCGGAGCCATTGGCCGGTCATGAGTCCAAGGAGCATCGTGGCGAGACTGGGAATAAAGTTGAGCGTCTGGTAACCGCCCTTGTTGATGACGATCGGCTGCTCCCTGGGAAACAGATTCAGGAACCACCGGTCGAAGTCCGCGGCGGCATTTGTGTGGATGCTCCAATGTGAAAAGAATCCCGGAAGCATGTCGCCCGGCTTCATGTCGTAAGCGGAGAAATCGAAATCCTGCGGTGGAAGCGGCCACAGCGCGAAGAAGGCCCAGTAGCCGGCAAGGAGCGCGGCGAACGCCGCGGCCTGGACCCGCGCACCGGTGAGCGCGAGCAGCACGAGAAGGAAATAACCGAGCCCGATCTGGCCGAGCACATTCGTGAAGATGAAATCGGTCTGCTTTGCATGGTTGGACGCCAGCAGCACGGCGAGCAGCACGAGCACGAAGGCGCGAACGAAAGCGTGCGACAGCGTGGATCGCATCGAGGCGCCCTGTGCAGCCCGTTTTGCCATCGAGTACGGCACGGCGATGCCGACCATGAACCTGCAGGCCGGCTGGATCATGTCCCACAGTACGCCGCCCTGCCACGGCACATGTTCACACCACGGGGCGAGCGTACTCCACACGCTGCCGGGAAGATTCTTCGCGACCTGCGGAATCCCGAGCGCGCCCGAGGCCATCAGCAGCATGATGAAGCCGCGATAGGCATCGAGCGAGGCAAGGCGCACGGTCTTCGTGTCCGGTCTGCTCGCGTCGGTGGTCATGGGAGGACGGATGAAATATCCGGGAGCTTCGCGGACTGAAAGCTGGAACTCATGCCCTGGCCGAAAGGGGGCTAATGGAAGGCGCGGCTGCTCGTTTATCTTTCTGTTGAACCTCCTCATGACTGCACCTTCGCGCCTTTCCCGCCGGAACTTCCTGCTGACCACCGGCGCCGCGCTGCTGGCGCCGCGCCTCACCGCCGCACCGGCGGAGCCGATCATCGACATCCATCAGCACACGAACTACCACGCGCGCAGCAACGAGGATCTGATCGCGCACCAGCGCGCGCTGGGTGTGACGATGACGGTGCTCCTGCCTGCCGGCACGATGATGGAGCGGCCATCGACGCACAACGGCCGCTCGAACGGCCTCGCCGCGCGCTGCGGTGGAAATGAAACCGTGCTCGCGGTCGCGAAGGAGCATCCGGGTGAATATGTCTTTGGCGCGAACGAAGTGACGGACATCGAGGGCTCGCGCGAAGCGGTCGAGCGCTACCTGAAGCTCGGCGCGAAGGTGATCGGCGAGCAGAAGTTCATGGTGGAATGCGATTCGCCGCAGAGCATGGCGCTCTACGGCCTCGCGGCGGAGTATGGCGTGCCGGTGCTGCTGCACTTTCAACACGGCACGTACAACCTGGGGTTCGAGCGCTTCTCGAGGGTGCTCGAGAAATTCCCCGGCGTGAATTTCATCGGCCACGCGCAGACATGGTGGGCGAACATCGACGCGAACCACAGCGACCAGAAGATTCTTTATCCCAAGGGTCCGGTGAAGGCCGGAGGGCTGACGGACCGGCTGCTGCGTGAGTACCCGAACATGTACGGCGATCTTTCCGCGGGCTCCGGGCTGAATGCACTCACGCGCGACGAGGAGCACACGCGCGGGTTCCTCGAACGGCATCAGGACAAGCTGATGTACGGCAGCGATTGCAATGACGCCGAAGGCACCGGCGCGAAATGCAGCGGTGCGCAGACGATCGCCGTGGTGCGCCGGCTCGCTGCGTCGAAGGGCATCGAGCGCAAGCTGCTTTACGAAAATGCAAAGCGGGTCTTCCGGCTCTGAGCTTCCTGTGCCGCAGCGGGGGCCGGGCCGGGGCACGATGATCCCACGGGCTTGCTCAAGGCGCGCATTTTGCGCAGGCGCCGCGGCGGCGGGCGGTGCCATGCTGCTGCCCGCGCGTGCCGCCGGGGACCGCAGGGCGCTCATCGCGATCACCTTCGACCTCGAGATGTCGCGAAACTTTCCGCGCTGGGAGGACACCGGCTGGGACTACGAAAAGGGGAATCTCAACGAGGAGACCAAACGCTATGCGCTCGGAGCGGCGCGCCGGGTGAAGGCGAGCGGCGGGGTGATCCATTTTTTCCTGGTCGGTCGCGCACTGGAGCAGCCCGACGTCGGCTGGCTGCAGGAAATCATCACGGCCGGACATCCCGTGGGAAATCACACCTACGATCATGTCAACGTCCTCGCGACGCGGTCGGAGGAGATCCAGTTCCGCTTCCGGCGGTCGCCGTGGCTCATCGAGGG
>JBEBGK010000505.1:0-3736 GCA_040081515.1 Chthoniobacteraceae bacterium | reverse complement strand
CCTTGAACGCTGCGGCGTCGATGTCGCCGACGGCGGCGAGGCGCGTGCCTTCCGGTCCGTAGGCCGCCGCATGGAATGCGCGGAGATCCGCGAGCGTCGTTTTCTGAATCGCCGCAATGAGTTCGGGGATGCTCATGCGCCGGGCCGGATGTCCCGCGTGAAAAACAGCCTGCGAGAACGCGATGGTCGCCTGCTCGTCGGTGTCCTCCAGAGTCTGCTGCAACTGCGCGATCAACTGCTTCTTCGCCTTCGTGAACTCGCCCGCGCTGAATGCCGGCTGGCGCAGTTGCTCGGCGAGCAGCGACACGACGAGCGGCACGTCCTTGCGCAGGAGCCTCGCCTCGAACTCCACCGTGTCCGTGTTCACCTTGAACTCGAGCATGACGCCCGCCCTCTCGAGCATGTCGGCAATGGCGAACTGGTCGCGCTTCTTCGTTCCACGCTGGATCATCGAGGTCGCCAGATGCGCGAGGGCTCGGTTCGGCGCCGCGCTTTCGCCTGCTGCGATGCTGCCGCGCAGCGTCACGACGTCCTTCACATCCGTCCGGCAGAGGAGGAGATCCATTCCGGCAATCTTCTCGCGCACCACAGTCGAGGCGAAACTCGTGGCTGCGGGCGGGGGCAGCTTCTGCGCGGGTTCCTGCGGCGGCACGACCGCCTTGAGCGCCGGCTTTTCGTCCGGCTTCGTCGGGACCGGGGCCGCGTTATTTTCGGTCGAGGGCACGAACCATCCGGTGACGCTGTGGCTTTCGAGGAGATACGTCTTGGCGACGCGTTTCACATCCGCGGGCGTGACCTGCTGGAATTTCCCATCGAGCGAGACGTAGAGCGTCCAGTCGCCCACGGCGATGCATTCGTTCAATTGCTCCGCCTGGGCGAACGAGCCGTCGCGGGCGTACGCGCGCTCGGCGAGCAGCTTCGCGATCGCGGTCTGCACCTCGCCCTTTGTGACGCCGTCCTTCTTGATCCGCTCGATCTCGGCGACGAGCCGCCGCTCGGCCTCCTCGTGCTTTGTGCCAGGGGTGAGTTCCGCGAGCGTGAGGTGCAGCGAAGGATCGTGATTAAAGCCGAGGTGCGCGGCGACCTCGGTGGTGAGGCTCTTGTCCGTGAGCGCGCGGTAGCAGCGGCTCGTCTTCCCGGTCGTGAGAATCGCGCTGAGCACCTGGACCGCGGGCCAGTCGGCGTGCGTGGCCTGCGGCACCTTGTGCGCGATCGCGACGACTCCGAGTTCGCCCGCGCGCCGGACCATCACCCGCCGCGGTCCCGTCTGCTCGGGTTCCTCGGTGTACATCGGAGGGACCGGCTTCGGCGCCTTCGGGATCGCGCCGTAGTGTCTTTTCACTTCCGCGAGCGCGGCGGGGGGCGCGAAATTTCCGATGACGGTGACGGTCGCATTATCCGGCCAGTAGAATGTGTCGTAGAACTCGCGCAGCTTCTCGATCGGCACCTTCTCGATGTCGCTGCGCCAGCCGATCGTGTCGTGATGATAGGGATGCGCGAGGAACGCGCTGCTCCAGATCTCCTTGTCCAGCGCCGAGCGCGGATCGTTCTCGCCGCGCTCGAACTCATTCCGCACCACGACCATCTCGGGGCGGCGGTCCTCCTCGCGGAGCGAGAGATTGCGCATGCGGTCGGCCTCCACCTCGACGAGCAGGGGCAGCGCATTCTCCGGCACGGTGGCAAAGTAGTTCGTGCGGTCGAGCCACGTCGTCGCATTCGTCTCCGCCCCGACGCGCTCGAGCACCTGGTCGAAGCCGGTGCCCTTGCTCCGGTCGAATTTCTCCGTCCCCTTGAACATGAGATGCTCAAGGAGATGCGTCGCGCCGGTGGTGCCGGTGACCTCGTTCCGCGAGCCGACGCGATAGGTGACCATGAAGGTGACCACCGGTGCGGATTTTTCCGGGAGCAGGAGGATCTGGAGGCCGTTGGATTCGAGCCGGTATTCGGCTATGGGCCCGACGGTGCGGACGTGCGGGACGCCTTCGACGGTGGCGGGGCTTTGCGGTGCGGAGCGTGCGTTGGTGGCCATGAGTGCTGCGATGCAGAGTGAGAGGATGCGCTGGTTCATGAGGAAAGTCGGACGCAGTGTGGATGCGTGCCGCATGGCGATGCACGCCGAATAGATCCGGATGTTGCGCGCCCCGGCCGTGGTTTGCCTTGTCTGGCGGGAGCGGACGGTTAGCGTTTCGCCATGACACGAGCCTGTTTCCTATTGTTTCCGATCCTGCTGATGGCGGGCGTCACGAGTGCCGAGACGGCGCTTGAAGCCCTCGAGAAGAAAGCCGCCGCCGGCGATGCGGAGGCGCAGTTTAGCGTGGGCGCGGCCTACGATCAGGGCACGGGGGTGACGAAAGATCCGCGCAAGGCGGCGGAGTGGTTCGAGAAGGCGGCCGCGCAGGGGATGGCAAAGGCGCAGTTCAACATCGGGACGATGTGCGAGAACGGCGTGGGCGTGCCGAAGGATGAGAAGAAGGCGATCGAGTGGTACGAGAAGTCCGCGGCGCAGGGATTCCCGGATGCGCAATTCAACCTCGCCGGAATGTACGCGTCCGGGCACGGTGTGCCGAAGGACGCGATGAAGGCGGCGGAGTGGTACGAGAAGGCGGCGATGAAGGGGTTTGCGCGGGCGCAGTTCAATCTGGGCCTGATGTATCTCGCGGGGCAGGGCGTGCCGAAGGATGAGATCCGGAGTTACGCGTGGTTCACGGTGGCGGCGGCGGACGGGGATCCCTCGGCGAGGACGAATCGCGCTTACTTCGACAAGAAGATGCCGAAGGAGAAGAAGGAGGCGGGCCGGAAGCTTGCCCAGGAGCTCATCGCCAAAATCCAGAAGGCCCAGTGAGAGAAGCGGGAAAGTGCGGCCGGCTGCGGGCTGCCCCTTCGCCGGTGAGCCGTGAAAACGCTGGAAGCGCGCGGCACACTGCTCTAGTTCAACGCGGCCCCTCCGGAGCGAAGACCGAGAAGTTGTCCGCAAACAAATCATGAAACGAATTGGAATCCTGACGGCTGGCGGTGACACGCCGGCGCTCAACGCCACCATCCAGGGCGCAATTGTGCGCGCGAACCAGCTCAAGATCGAGGTGATCGGGCTGATGAAGGGCTTCAACAGCCTGTTCAATCCCCGCGTGCCCCATGTGCACCTCAATCCGCTCTTCCAGGAAATCCCGGAGATCGATCCAACCATGGGCGGCACGCTCATCGGCTCATCGCGCGATTTCGTGGACCCGGACAAAAAAGACGAGCTCGAGCTGGTGATCTCCCGCCTGGGCCAGCTCAAGATCGAGGGCCTCATCTGCGTCGGCGGCGATGGCACGCTCAACGGGCTCCAGCCGCTCGCCGAACGCCTCCCCACGGTGCTCGCGCCAAAGACGATCGACAACGATCTCGGCCTGAACTACCCGAGCGAGCCGGACGAATGGGCGCGCGTGCCCGATGCCGCCGCCACGGGAGGCTTTCGCTACAAGCGCACCGAATCGGGGACGGTGTTCGACCTGGAGAACATCATCAACTACGTCACCCCCGGCTACGCGACGGCGGTTTTCGTTTCTTCATCGGGTGTCGCGCGCATCCGCACCACGGCGGAGAGCCACAGGCGGATCGCCATCATCGAGGTGATGGGACGGCACGCGGGCTACATCGCGCTCGGCTCCACCTATGGGCAGCCGGACATCGTCCTCGTCCCGGAGGTCCCGCTCGACCTCGAACATCTCGCCGAACGCGTGAAGCACATCTACGA
>JBEBGK010000504.1:0-3749 GCA_040081515.1 Chthoniobacteraceae bacterium | reverse complement strand
GATCGTGGTGGTGATGACGCTCCTCACCCTCGCGCCATCGATCATCATGCTCATGACGAGCTTCACGCGCATCGTCATCGTGCTCGGTTTCGTCCGGAGCGCCATCGGCGTCCAGGCCGCGCCCTCGAACCAGGTCATCATCGGGCTCTCGCTGTTTCTCACCCTGTTCATCATGGCGCCCGTGGGCACCCGGATGAATGAGGAGGCGCTCAAGCCTTATCTCGCCAAGCAGATCACGACGGAGGAGGCATTCGAAAAGGCCTCCGGTCCGCTCCGGGAGTTCATGGTGAAGCAGACGCGCGCCAACGAGATCGACTTCTTCCTCGGGCTCTCCGGCCGCGGGCCGACCAGGCTCGACGAGGTCCCGCTCACCGTGCTCGCCCCGGCCTTCGTCGTCAGTGAATTGCGGACGGCCTTCCAGATGGGCTTCCTGGTCTTCATCCCCTTCCTGGTGATCGATTTCCTCGTCGCGTCCACGCTGATGTCCATGGGGATGATGATGATGCCCCCGGTGATGATCTCGCTCCCGTTCAAGCTGCTGCTCTTCGTCCTCGTGGACGGCTGGCACCTCGTCGTGCGCTCACTCGTCGAAAGTTTCTCGATATGAACATCGAACAGGCTGTCGAAATCCTCCGCGGACTGATCACCATCCTCCTGCTGATCATCAGCCCCATCCTCCTCGTCGTCGTCGTGGTCGGCCTCCTGGTGAGCCTCATCCAGTCCGCCACCAGCATCCAGGAGCAGACGCTGTCCTTTGTGCCGAAGCTCCTCGCCGTCGCGCTGGTGCTCGTCCTCACCGCGCCATGGATCCTGCGCAACCTCATGCAGTACACCTCCAGCCACATCGCGCGGATGGCGGAGGTCGCGAGGTAGCTCCGCCCGCGGCCCATGACGATCGCGTTGCTTTACCTGTGGATGATGGCCTTCATCCGCGCGGGCGGTGTGATGGCGATGATCCCCCTGTTCTCGGGGCGCAACGTGCCGATCCCGGTGCGGCTCGCCATCGCGGCACTCCTCGCCCTCGTCGGGATGCAGGCGATGCGGGAGGCGCCGCTCCCTCCGATCGATGTCGTGACGCTCGTGCTCGCCGCCGCGCACGAGCTCGTCATCGGCCTACTCATGGGAGTCGGCGTGCGGCTCATCTTTTTCGCGCTCGAGACGGCGGGCCAGATCATCGCCAACGAGATGGGCCTCTCCGTCAGCGCACAGATCGATCCCATGTCCCAGAGCAGCACGACGCCCGTCGGCATCGCCCTCACGCTCTTCGGCACACTGCTCTTCCTGCTTTCCGGTGCGCATCACGCGGTGTTCGCCGCCTTCGCCCGCTCCTTCGCCCTCATGGCCCCCGGTGTCGCCAGTTTCGATCGCAGCGTGGGGGAAGTCTTTGTCCGGAGCACCGGCAGTATTTTCCTCCTCGCGGTGCAAATGGCCGCCCCGCTCATGGCGATGAACTTCGTCGTCACGCTCACCTTTGCCATCCTCAGCAAAGCCGCCCCCGGCGTGAATGCCTTCGCCGAGAGCTTTCCCGTCCGAATCGCCGCCGGGCTGACGATGCTCGCCCTCGGCTTCGGGCTCACGGCACAGCTCGTGCTAAGCGGGCTCCGCAACGCGCCGGAACTCATGCTCCGGCTCATTCCTTGAACCCATTTCAATGGCCCACGACCACGGCAACAAGACCGAGCAACCGACGGAAAAGCACCTGCGCGAGTCGTGGGAGGAAGGAAGGTTTGCGCGCGCGCCGGACTTGCAGGTCGCCTTCATGCTCGCGGCCGCGCTCGGCATGCTGCTCCTCTGCGGCCGCGACTATTGCGCGAGGATCGCCGGGATCGCCGTGGGAATCCTCGGCAACCTGAACCGGACCGCTTTCACCGCCGACGCGGTCACCGAGTGGGCCGGGATCGCCGCGACGACGATGCTCGGCCTCTCCGTGCCGATCGCCGCCGCGTGCGCCGGGGCCGCCGTCCTCGCGGGCGGATTGCAGAGCCGCTTCCGAATCACGCCGAAGGTGCTCTCCTTCAAGCTCGATCGCCTGAACCCAATCACCGGGCTGGGGCGGATGTTCTCGGCGCAGACGCTCTCCAAGCTCGGCTTCGACATCCTCAAGCTGCTGCTCGTGGGCTGGATCGTCTGGAGCGGCATCCAAAACATCCTGCGCGATCCCATTTTCTCCGTCCCCGTGGCTGCGAACCGGCTCGGCGGCTTCATCGCCGACTCGGCCACCATGCTCCTCGGCCGGTGCCTGCTGGTGATCGGCGCGGTGGCGTCGCTCAGCTACATCTACCAGATGCGGAAGACGCAGGCCGACCTGATGATGACCCGCGAGCAAGTGAAGGAGGAGCTCAAGCAGATGGACGGCGATCCGAAACTGAAGGCCGCGATGAAGCAGATGGCAAAGCGCCTGATGCAAAAGCAGATGCTCGCCGCGGTGCCGACCGCCGATGTCATCGTGACGAACCCCACGCACTTTGCCGTGGCGCTGAAATACGAACGCAGCCGCGACAAGGCCCCGGTCGTCCTCGCAAAGGGCAGCGGCGCATTCGCCATGCGCATCAAGGCGCTCGCCGCCGAGCACGACGTGCCGACGGTGGAGAACAAGCCGGTCGCGCGGATGCTCTTCAAGCACGGGCGCGTGGGCCAGCCGATCCCGGCGGGGCTCTACCAGGCGGTGGCGGATATCCTCGCGTTCGTGTACCGGGCGCATCGCTACTACTTCCATAAGCTCAAGGAGAGGAGGGCCTCGCAATGACCGCAGGCACCGCGCGCGTTTCGCCGTGGAATTTCCTCGCCCTGCTCAAGCGCGGGGATCTGCTCTTTGTGCTCGCGCTGTTCGGCACGATCCTCCTGCTCGTGGTACCCGTGCCGGCGCTGATGCTCGACCTGCTCCTCGCCGCGAGCATCGGGATCTCGCTGCTGATGCTGCTCATCATCATCTACGTGAAGGATCCCCCGGAATTCTCCGCGTTCCCCACCCTGCTGCTCGCGGTGACCCTCTATCGCCTCGCGCTGAATGTCGCCTCCACACGCCTCATCCTCACCGAGGGGCACGCGGGCGCGATCATCGAGGCGTTCGGCACCTTCGTCGTCCGCGGCAATTACGTCATCGGAGCGGTCGTCTTCCTGATCCTGATCGTGATCAACTTCATGGTCATCACCAAGGGCGCCGGGCGCATCGCGGAGGTGGCGGCACGGTTCACCCTCGACGCATTGCCCGGCAAACAGATGGCCATCGACGCGGAACTCAACGCCGGCCTGATCAACGAGGCGGCCGCCACCAAGCGCCGCGAGAAGGTCCAGAAGGAGGCGGACTTCTATGGCGCCATGGACGGCTCGAGCAAATTCGTCCGCGGCGACGCCATCGCGGGAATCCTCATCACCCTCATCAACATCATCGGCGGCTTCGCCATCGGCATCGCCCAGAAAGGGATGCCGCTTCTCGATGCGCTGCAAAAATACACGCTCCTCTCGATCGGCGACGGCCTCGTGGCGCAGGTGCCGGCCCTCGTCGTCAGCGTCGCAGCGGGCATCCTCGTCACGCGCGCGAGCGAGGACTCGAACCTCGGCGCCCACATCTCCCGACAGCTCACCCTTTATCCCCGCGCCCTCGGGATCGCGGCCGGGATGCTCGGGCTCTTCGGCCTCATGCCCGGGATGCCGTTCTTCCCGTTTGCGATGCTAGCCCTGCTGACCGGCTTCACCGCGCGCGCGCTCCGGCGCCAGCGCCGGGACGAGACCACCGCCGCCGAACTCCT
>JBEBGK010000503.1:0-3758 GCA_040081515.1 Chthoniobacteraceae bacterium | reverse complement strand
GACTGGGGAAGCGACCTGTGCCCCGTGACATGGCTGAGCTTTGCCGATGCCAAGCTGATGGCCGAGGGCCTCGGCGGCTCGCTCCCGACAGTCGAGCAGTGGAAGGCTGCCGAGCCACGTGCAGGTTCCGTGAGACGCCTCCGCTCGACAGCGTGGCAGAACCAACTCGCACATTTGGACAAGGCGAGCGACCTGCCCGCGGCCGCCGCCCGGCTTCCAGATGCCGGCAGTTTCAGCAAGAACCCCGGCCTGATGGGCCGTGGAAACTTTGCGTACCTCTCCGACAAGAGCGTTGCCAGCGGGGCCATCAATGATGGCGCTCTCTGGCTCCGATCCGTCTTTCCAGCCAACGAGACGAAGTGGGACAGCTTCCACCATCTGATCGGCAACGCCGCAGAATGGGTTAACGCGGGCACCGAATCTGCGCCCAAGGCCGCAATCATGGGCGGGTCGGTCGTCTCGCCGCCAGCTCTGCCGAACACCACCCCTCTTACGCCTCCAAACACCGGCCCGGCCTTCGACCTGACCTTCCGGCTGGTCGTTCGGACGGGCGCAGGTGGAGCTGGTGCGGGGCTGAAAGCGTTCAAGGATGCGGCCGCAGCGATCCCAGCCCCTGAAGCGCCGGTCACCCAATGAACGAGAAAGGGCTCTTTCCAAGAAGCGGTGAACCTGTGTAGCGTTGCGCTATCACCGCGAGTTGCCGCATGCCAGTCATCAACTTTACACCCGAGGAACACGCATGGGCGTCCAAGTCTGCAATGCGCCTGCGGTTCGTCCAGGCGGATTTTGCCGACCGGCCTCCGGAGGAGCGTCGAAGCTTTCTCGAGGACGAAGTGCAAAGGGCGCTCAAGGAAATCCCGTCCGATAAACGCCCCCGGTACGCCCAGGCGCTCGCAGAACATTTTCCGACAGGAATCATCAATAACGCCCAAGCCGTGGACGCCACGCCATCCGAGAATTCGCCCGAGGCCCTAATCGAAGCACTGGTCAAGATTGCCCCCAAACTCCCGAAGAGTCTGCTCGCGGACTTCGGCCTGCGGCTGCAAGAGGCGGGATACATGGAGATCAAGTCCACGACGCTCATGGATGCGCCGCCGGAGGATCTCCTCAAGTCCATCCCGCTCGACCCGCTCCAACCCGTGGACCTTCAGCGACTCTACCGGACGCTGGCCATCTTCGCGGAGTACTACATCGGGCTTGAATCCATCATCTGGCGCACATGGCAGGAACTCGCGCCGACGTCGCCCGTGAAACGGGACTCGACGCCGATGGGCGACGTGAAGAAAGTCAGCGCGCGGTATTTGCAGGGCGACCGTGAGGTCTCCTCCGAGCAATTGAAGCAAATCGTCGAGCGCACGCGAAAGGTCATGGGGGGGCTGCTTGGAGCGATCCCCGCAGGCGGCGCAGCGTTTCTCGAGCGCTTCCTCAGCGAATTCTCGCCCGACAAGATCGCGGATCTCGCGAAAATGGACACCGGCCTGAAAGGATTTACCCAGGACGCGAAGAACTGGAGCAAGTACAAGAAAATGGTCGAGGACCAGCAGGGGCAGGTCTTCGAGGAGAAAATGTACGAGGCCATCGCGCGAAAGGCCGAGGCGCTCATGGGCGGAACCGCACGCAAAGAATCCTGATCACCGAAAATGAGCCTCCAAATCCACTGGCACGAGGGCCTTTTCCTTCAGCCGCACCACCTCCAGCGCTTCCAAAAGAACCTCTACGATCTCGTCGCGATGGGGCGCACGATTCAGATGCCCTATCCGTACGGCGTCATCGAGATGAAGCTCAGCTACGACGAACTGGAGAACAAACGCCTGCTCTTCGACCGGTTGCGCGTCATCACCCGGGCCGGCATCGAGATCGATTATCCAAAGAATTCAAGTCTGCCGATCATCGACATCAAGAAAGCCCTTGCCGAGAAGCCGGGTGGCTTCGCCGTGGCACTGGCGGTGCCGCTATGGGTGGATGAACGGGCCAACACGATCGAGGCGGGCAGCAACATCGATCCGCGCGCAAAGATCATCTATCGCGCGATCGAGAAGCAGTTCGCCGATGAGAACACCGGCGAGAACGCAAAGCCCGTGATGGTCCGTAATTTCAACGCGCGCCTCATCCTCGAGGATGAGGACGACTCGGACATGGAGGTCATCCCATTGCTGCGCATCATCCGCTCGACCAATGAGGAGTCCGGCCTTCCGCGGCAGGATCCCGAGTTCACGCCGCCGTGCATGGTGGTGAATGCATCGCCCGTCCTCCGGGAACTTGTCCGCGACATCTCCGCGCAACTCGAGGCAAGCCGCAAGGAACTCACCGTTCAGCTCACCCGGGGCGGCACCTTCGATCTCAACACCCTGCGGGGCGTTCAGTTTGAACAGGTTTGGAGGATGCGGTCGCTCAACCGCTTCGCCGCCCGTCTCCCATCGCTGGCCGCCGCTCCGGCCGTCACGCCGTTCACGTGGTATCTGGAACTGCGCGAACTTCTCGGGGATCTGGTCGCACTTTACCCCGCGAGCAACGACTTCGACGTAAGCCCTTACGATCACGACAATCCCCTGCCCTGTTTCCGCGAAGTCTGCGCCAAGATCCGCAACTACCTGCGCGGATCGGTCGCACCGAGCTTTTGGAAGCTGGACTTCAAGCGCGATGGCCAGTGGCTCGCCGCGACACTCGAGGACAAGCATTTCACCGTCCCCAGCGAATACTTCCTCGGCATCCGCACCAAGCAGGATTCGCGGGGCGTCGCCACGCTGGTGGAGAACCGCGACGAGTTCAAGCTCATGCCAAAGAGCATGATCGAGCGCGCTTTCTTCGGCCTGCCGCTTAAGGAGGAGCGCCACCCTCCGCTTGAGCTACCGGCTTCCGCCGACCTCCATTATTTCCGCCTGAATCGCACCGAGGGCGCGCGCCACTGGGATCTCCTGCAGAAGGAGAAAGCCGCCTGCATCCGCTGGACGGACATCGATTCCGCAGATTACCAGATCACCCTCTACATGGTCGTGCCACCTGAGTCCGCAGCCTCCAAATGACACTCCTCGAACTCTGCGACCCGCTCTTTCAATATATCTGCCGCCTGAACCGCGCAGGCCGCAAGGGCGGCAACCTTGAGTTCACGACGGTCCGATCCGAGGTGCTCGGCCTTTTCGACGAGCTCAAGAACCGTGCGGCGAGCGACTTCAAGCTGGCGAGTCAGGTCAAGGCGGTCGAACTGCCGCTCATCTTCTTCGTCGACTCACTGATCGCCGAGAGCAAGCTCCCGTGCGCGAAGCAGTGGAACAAGGAACGCCTGGCATTCAAGCGCGACGAACTCGCCGGCGACGAAAAGTTCTTCGACCTGCTCGATGAAACCCTCAAGGACACGAGCGACGAGGCGACCGAACGCCTCACGATCTACTACACCTGCATCGGGCTTGGATTCAGCGGATTCTATTTCAGCCAGCCGGAGTATCTCCGAAAGAAAATGCAGGACGTCGCCCTCCGAATCCGAGGCTCGATGGAGAGTGATTCCCAGGCGAAAATCTGCCCTGAGACCTACGAACACACCGATGCCCGCGATCTTATCGAGCCACCGACCGGGCGGGTCTGGCTCATGGTCGTCGTCTTCCTCATCTCCGCCATCACCGCACTCGGCTGCAATCTCTACCTGTTCTCCAAAGCCGCGGGATCCCTAAAGGACTCGCTGAGCGTGATCCTCGAACAGGAGTCGAGGATTGGAACAACCGCCGTAAAGTAGGCCATGGAACAGCTCCTCAATCTTCCAACAC
>JBEBGK010000502.1:0-3758 GCA_040081515.1 Chthoniobacteraceae bacterium | reverse complement strand
ATGGAAGCGCATCCCCTGCGCGGCGAGCCGGTCAATCTGCGGCGACGTGCCGGGCAGTTTGCAGCCGAACGCGCCGAGCGAATCGGCGCTCATGTCATCGACGGTGATGATGAGGACATTCGGCGGAGGCGCCGCGTGGAGGAACCCCGCGAGGCACAGCAGGCCGGGAAGCAGCAGACGGAGGAGGCGTTTCATGGCCGTGCTCATTGCTGCGCCTTCTTCGCTTTGCGCTTCGCCTTTTTCGCGTCGTCGCCTTCGCCTTCGCCACGGCCGCCGCCGGGCAGATCCTTCGCGTCGCTCTTCGGCAGCCACTTCGCGAGTTCGGCTTTCTTTGCCTGATGCTCGGTGTGCCCGGCGAGGTTCGTGTATTCGAGCGGATCCTTCGCGTCGTGGTACAGCTCCTCGCCGCCGTCGGCGTAGCGGATGTAGCGCCAGTCCTCGGTGCGGATGGCGTGGTTCATCCGGCCCCAGGTGGTGATGGCGGGATGGTCCCACGCGGCCTTTGGATCCTTCAGCAGTGGGGAAATGTCGTGGCCTTCGAGGTGCGCGGGTTTCGCGATCCCTGCGAGGGAGCAGAGCGTGGGAAAGATGCTCGCGTAGTCCACGGGCCGGTCGCACACGCCGCCTACCGGCGTCACGCCGGGCGCCTTCCAGATGAAGACGGTGCGCGTGGGCTCCTCCCAGAGCGCGAATTTCCGCCAATGGGATTTCTCGCCGAGGCTCCAGCCGTGGTCGCTCCACAGGCAGATGATCGTGTTGTCGCGCTGCGGCGATTTTTCCCACGCATCGAGCAGGCGGCCAATCTGCGCATCGCAGAAGGCGATCGTGGCGAGATACGCCTGCACGGCTTCCTTCCAGCGGCCGGACTTCACGATGGCGGCGTGGTCGCCCTCCGGCTTGGCCATTTTCACACCGGCGGGCGGCACGTCATCGAGGTCGTCCGCGCGATGCGGCGGGAGCTGGATCGTTTCGAGCGGGAACATGTCGAACCACTTCTTCGGCACGCTGAAGGGCATGTGCGGCTTCACGAGGCCGCACGCGATGAAGAACGGCTTGTCGTTCTTCTCGTTCATCTTCTCGATGCAGTAGCTGACGACGCTGTGGTCGGGCATGTCCTCGTCCTTGCCCGCGAGCGGCGCGAACTTGATGCCGCCGACGCCGTCGTTCTTCGCGTCCGGATGCAGCGCGGGATGGCTGCCCTTGCCGGCGTGGTAGTCCGTCCAAGTGCCGCCACGCTCGGAGCCGTGGTAGATTTTTCCCGCGCCGTACACGCGGTAGCCGGAAGCGGCGAAGTGCGTGTTCAGCAGCTTGTCGTCGCTGATGGCCGGGTGCCACGGCTGGCCGTTGTTGTAGCAGCCCGTCGAGTTGGGCCGCAGGCCGGACATGAGCGAGGCGCGCGAGGGATTGCACGAGGGCGCGGTGCAGTAGGCCTTGGTGAAGGTGACGCCCATCTTCGCGAGCCGGTCGATGTTTGGCGTCTTCGTCTGCGGATTGCGCCCGAGATGCCCGACCCAGTGGTTCAGGTCGTCGATGGCGATCATCAGGACGTTGGGCTTTTCCGCGGCGCGGACGGATTGAGTGGCGACGCCGAGCGCGAGGGCTAGGACGGCGAGGAATCGGAGGATGGTGGTTGGGTTCATGGTGGTGTGGAGATTTACTGTGCCTCGCTGTTTGCCCTGGCCCGCTTCGCCCCGCCGCCCGTTCCGGCGGGGTCTTGCGCGGGCACCTTCAATTCGGTCCGCAGGCGTTCGAGTTCCGCGTGGAGCGTCTTGCGCGTCTCGGCGTAGGACGGGTCGTCATAGACGTTCTTCAGCTCCTGCGGGTCCTTCTCGCGGTCCATGAGCGTCCAGTAGTTCATCTCCGGCTCGTAGAAGTGGAACAGCTTGTAGCGGTCGGTCACGACGCCATAGTGCTTGCGCACGCTGTGCGGGCCGGGGAACTCGTAGTAGTGATAGTAGAAACTTTTCCGCCAGTCGGCGGGCGTCTGCCCCGCGAGCACGGGACGCAGGCTGCGGCCCTGCATGTCGGCGGGCACCGGAACACCGGCGGCGTCGAGGAACGTCTCGGGGAAATCGAGAATCGAGACGAGCGACTTGCTCGATGTGCCGGGCTTCGTCACTCCGGGCCAGCGGACGAGCAGCGGCGTGGTCAGCGACTCCTCGTAAATCCACCGCTTGTCGAACCAGCCGTGCTCGCCGAGGTAAAAGCCCTGGTCGGACGACACGATGACCATCGTGTTCTCCGCGAGTCCTTCATCGTCGAGATACTTCAGCAGCTTGCTGACCGCCTCATCCACGGCCTTCACCGTGCCGAGATAGTCGTGCATGTATCGCTGGTAGCGCCAGCGCACGAGATCCTGGCCGGAGAGCGTGGGGATGATCTTGTTGCGCGGCTCGTAGTATTCGTCCCATGCCTTGCGCTGTTCGGCGTTGAGATAGGGCGGCGCTTCCTGCTTCGAGTCGCGCTTGGTGAAGGTCTTCTCCAGCGTCATGTCCTGCTCCTTCTCCGCGCGGCCGCGACCGGAGTAGTCGTCGAACAACGTCGCCGGCTCGGGGAATTTTTTGTCGCCGTTCCAGGCGAGGTGGCGCAGCGCAGGCGCCCATTCGCGGTGCGGCGCCTTGTGCTGCGACATGAGCAGGAAGGGCTTCGATTTGTCGCGCTTCTTCAGCCACTCGATGGAGAAATCTGAGATGAGGTCGGTGGTGTAACCGGTGTGCGTCACCTTCTCGCCGTCGCGGACCATCGGCGGATTGTAGTAGATGCCCTGGCCCGGAAGGATGTGCCAGTGGTCGAAGCCGGTGGGGTCGGTCTCCAGATGCCACTTGCCGATGACCGCGGTCTGGTAGCCGGCCTTTTGCAGGAGCTTCGGAAAGGTCTGCTGCGCGCCGTCGAAGCGGTTGCCATTGCGGACGAAGCCGTTCACGTGGCTGTATTTCCCGGTGAGGATCACCGCGCGGCTCGGCCCGCAGATCGAATTTGGCACCACGGCGCGGTCGAAGAGCATCCCTTCGCGCGCGAGCCGGTCCATGCCCGGCGTCTCGAGCAGCTTCAGCGGATGCTTGTAGGCGCTGATGGCCTGGCTCGTGAGGTCATCCGCGAAGAGGAGGATGATGTTGGGCTTCGTGGCTTCCGCCGCGGTCGCGGCGAGGGCGAGGAGCGGGGCGAGGGCGAGCAGGATGAGATGGCGGGACATGGGGAGGTTTTCAGTGAGGGATGGTGGGGGAGTCAAACGCTGCAAGCCTTGCGATTCGCACGCCGGCTGCCGACAGGGATGACATAGCGCGAAAACCCGCCACTGAGACATCTCGCCGGCCTGGCATGGCCGGCGTCGATCGAACGGAATGCGCTTATGGGCGAATTACGTCGCCTTGGAATCGAAACGGGAAGCCTGATGGGTCTGGATTCACTACGTGAGGTTAACCTTTTATCTCGAGCCGTCGGTCTGCCGCTTCCGAGTTGGCGAAGGGGGCTTTGGGCTCGGCGAGCGCAGGGCGATTGCCCAAAAGACACGATTGCCCAAGAGACTTGCGAATCCGGAGACCGACGGGAGGAAGCCGCTGGAGTAGTGGCCTGCGTGTGCGCTGGGGCGCGCGGAACCTGTCGGGTGAGTGCGTTCGCCCTGACCACCTCTTTGATGAATTCCGGTTTATTTTTGAATAATTCGATTGCTTGCATTTCGAGAGAAGATAAAGACTTTAGCGGCGAGGTTATTCCACCCCCGATCTTCTCTTGTCATCCCCCTCCCGCCATTGATGCTC
>JBEBGK010000501.1:0-3759 GCA_040081515.1 Chthoniobacteraceae bacterium | reverse complement strand
AGCATGTACTGCGAGAAGCCGATGTAGGCCCAGAACACGGTGAACGCGAAGAGGAACTTGCCCATCAGGTGATAGTGCTCGTCGTTCACGACCTTCAGGTATCCCATGCTCTTGAGCCACGACACGAGGAGCACCACGAGCGCCATGGATGCGCCGGCAGCGCCCGCGAAAAGATACACGCCCCACATCGTCGAGAACCAGTGGTGGTTCAGCGCCTTCAGCCAGTCGATGCCGGAGAAGGTGAGGCAAATCGCGAGCGTCGGGATTCCCAGGATGGCCGCCTTGCGCATGGCGAAGGTGTGCGCGGATGAGCCGTCCTTGTCCTGCGCCATGCTTCGGGTGCGGAGGACGTGTGAGAGCAGCGCGAGCAGGCCAAAAAACGCGACGACCCGGCCCCAGAAGAAAGGCTTGTTGAGGTAAAGCGCCTTGCTTCCCGCCATATACGCGTCCTTCGCCGGATCCGCCGTGTACCACGCGTAGAGAATCGGCACACAGATCGCGAGCGGGATGAAAAAGACCGCGATGTAACGGAGCAGCGACGAGAGATTCTCAATCTGCCGCCGGATGACCACCGACCACTCGGCGTCGGTCGCGTGATGCAGGCAGTTCCAGAAGAAACAGCCGCACAGCACGGTGAAGAAATACATGAAGGCGAACAGCCACACATGCGCGAAAAGTTCGCGGTTCACGAAGAACGTGATGAGCGCGCCGAGGAGCCCGATCGCCGCCGCCCCCATGAATGCGGTCCTGAGCAGCGCGCCCTTCTTCGGGTCGAACTTCTCGGCCTGCGGGATGGAGATGTGATGGCTCATTTCTGCTCCTGAAGTTTCTTTTGCTCGGCCTCGGGCAGGCTCGCGAGCTTCCCGGCGGCGGCCTCCTGCAGCGCCCGCACGTAGGCCACGATCGCCCAGCGATCCTCCACCGAGATGACCGGCCCGTAGGCGCCCATGGTGTTTTTGCCGTGGGTGATCGTGTTGAAAATCTGCCCGTCGGGCTGCGCGCGGAGTTGATCATCCAGCAGCGCGCGGACCGTCACCAGCCCGAAGCTCTTCACGACGCCATCGCCCATCCCGGCCTTGCCGTGGCAGATCGCGCAACTGATGTCGTAACGCTCCTGCCCGCGGCTGAGAAGTTCCGCACCGCGTGCCGCGAGATCCTCGGGAATGCCGTCGCCGTACACGTCGCCCATCCGGCCGGTGTTGTAATAGTCCGGCCGGTTCGCAAAGCCGCCCGTGCCATTCACGAGATTGTCGCCCTCGGTCTGGAAATAGCGGCCAGGAAGGTTGAACCCGATTGGCACCGTTCCCGCGACCGGCAGGCGCGCGGCGCGGCCGTCATTGAAAAACTCGCTGCGATGCTGCGGCTCGTACTTCGGCTGATGCGCCATGTCGTTGAACCACTCCACCGGCGTGTGGCTCATCTTTTGCCCGCGGAAACCCGCGAGTCCGAGGACCACCACGGCGACGATGACGATTGCTCCAAAGGATACTTTCAGCATGGCCCTAGTCGTGGTCGAAGACCTCCGTTACGTGTTTGCCACCCACCTGCTCCAGCAGGCCCTTCGTCTTCGTCTCCGAAAACAGCGGGTCGCGGGCCTCGATGACGATGAAGAACTTGTCGTCCGAGACTTTGGCGAAGCGGCTCCAATTGAAAATCGGATGATGCAGCTTTGGCAGTCCGTTGCGCAGGATCATGCCGAAGGTCGCCCCGAATGCGCTGAAGAGGATCGTCAACTCATACATCACGGGGAAGAAGAACTGCAACGCGCGGATGCCGTCGCTCCAGTTGATCGGCTTGCCGTTCACGATGATCGGGTAGATGCCGAAGCTAGTGATCGTCACCAGTCCCAAGCCGGTGAAAAAGCCCGTGATGCCGCACAGGAAGACGAACGCGCTGAGCCACGATTTCGTCATGCCCATCGCCTTGTCCATCCCGTGAATGGGGAAGGGCGAGTGGCAATCCCATGCGGTGTAGCCGGCATCGCGGATTTTTTCGGCTGCATGATACAGGGCTGAAGCGCTGTCGAACTCGGCTCCCACTGCAAAGATGCGCTTGAATTCAGCCATGGCTAGTGAGCGGGAAGCGCCGCCTCCTTCGACGTGGCGTGACCATGTCCACCTTCCGGTGTGTGATGCGGGTCCGCCTCGGGCTTGACCGCCTTCACCTCGAACGCGCAGACCATCGGCAGGAAGCGCATGAAGATGAGGAAGGCGGTGACGAAAAATCCGAAGGTGCCGATGAAGGTGAACACCTCGACCCACGACGGGGTGTAATGTCCCCACGACGACGGCAGGAAGTCCTGGGCCAGCGTGGTACCGATGATGACGAAGCGCTCATACCACATGCCCGCGTTCACGAACTGGCACGCGATGAACACCACGATGTAATTCCGCCGCATCGCCTTGAACCAGAAAATCTGCGGCGTGACGACGTTGCAGAACATCATCGCGAAGTAATGCCACCAATACCAGCCGGTCGCGCGGTTGTAGAAGGCGTTGTACTCGTAGAAGTGGCCCGAGTACACCATCGCGATGAACAGCTCCATCAGGTACGCGTAGCCGACGATCGTCCCGGTCAGCAGGATGATCTTCGCCATCTTGTCCACGTGGTTCCGCGTCATCATGTCGTCGAGCTGCGGGTAGATGAGCCGCGCAGGCAGCATGAGCGTGAGCACCATCGCGAACCCGCCGAAGACGGCGCCCGCGACGAAGTAGGGCGGGAAAATGGTCGTGTGCCAGCCGGGCACGATCGACGTGGCGAAGTCGAAGGAGACGATCGAGTGCACCGAGAGCACGAGCGGCGTCGAAAGGCCGGCGAGGATGAGGTACGCCATCTCGTAATGCTGCCAGTGGCGGTTGCCGCCGCGCCAGCCGAGCGCCGCGATGCCGTAGGCCCACTGTTTGATCTTCGACTTTGCCCGGTCGCGGATCATCGCGAGGTCGGGAATGAGGCCGACGTACCAGAAGAGCACCGACACCGTGAAATACGTCGAGACGGCAAACACGTCCCACAGCAGCGGCGAGCGGTAGTTCTGCCACAATCCGTTCCAGTTCGGGATCGGGAAGAGATACCACGCCTTCCACACGCGACCGACATGGAAGCCGGGATAGAGACCGGCGCACATCACGGCGAAGAGCGTCATCGCCTCCGACGCGCGGTTGATGGACGTGCGCCACTTCTGCCGCGTGAGGAAAAGGATCGCCGAGATGAGCGTGCCGGCGTGGCCGATGCCGATCCAGAAGACGAAGTTCGTGATGTCCCACGCCCAGCCGAACGGCTGGTTTTCACCCCACACGCCGACGCCATTCGAAACCTGGTAGCCGAACAATAGCGGAACGAGCAGCGCGATGGGCGCGAAGATGAGGAACGCGATCCACCACCAGAGGCGGGTCTTTTCCTCGCAGATGACGGACACATTTTCCGTGATCCAATGGTAGCTGCGGTCGTGGTTGACGAGCGCCTCGCGCTTCAACTCCGGCGGGCAATGCAGCCGCACCACTCCGTCCTCGGATTGGAGAATCGTGTCGGCCATTACGCGTGCCCTCCTTGCTTGTGCGCGACGCCGTCCTTCGGTGCGTCAGGCATCTTCGGGTTCGGGTTCATCACCCGCGCGAGATAGCTCACGCGCGCATTCACGCCGATGTAATCGAACAGGCGGTAGTCGCGCGGGTTGTCCTTGGTCTTGTTCACGGCGCTCTTCGGGTCCTTGAGGTTGCCAAAGACGATCGCGTTCGTCGGGCACACCTGCTGGCAGGCGGT
>JBEBGK010000500.1:0-3760 GCA_040081515.1 Chthoniobacteraceae bacterium | reverse complement strand
GAGGCGGCCCTGGCACCGCCGCCGATCAGCCGCACGAGCAACTGGCTGAGGACGACCTCGGTCTCCGTCGGGGACGAGACTAGGGCGACGTTCGCTGCGAGGCAGGATTTCAGACCGGCCATCAGCTCGGGGAGCGTGAAATTCCGCGCACCGGCCGCCGCAAAGCCAAGCGCGAACGCGTTCAGCTTTCCCTCCTTGGTGCGGGGAAGATGAGCCGTCGCCGCGGCGGGCAGGCGGTCGAGTTCCCGGCCGAAACCGAATGGATTTACAGGAGGGCTCAACCGGTGGCGCACCATGAGGTCCTTGACGAAGAGGAGATTCCGGACCGTGGGAATGATGGTGGCGAGGAGGATGCCGATTGCCTTTTCGCCGTTGAACATCAGCTGCCGGAGCAGCTCCAGCGCGCGTTGCAGCCGACGCGAGGCGATCGCATTGCCGAGTTCGAAGATCACTCCGGCCCGCGACATCGGCGTGAGGAGGCGGACGTCGTCCGGGGTCACGGTCCGCGTCTTGGGCCCGAGGTAAAGGTCGAGCTTGTCCAACTCGCTGGCAATCACCGGGCGGTCGCCGCCCGTGTAGAGCGTGAAGAGATCGAGAGCCTCCTCGTCGAGCCGCAGCCCCTTTTGCGAGGCGATCTCCCGCACGAGGACCGCCGCGGCCTGTTCCCATCCCTGCTTCGATGAATCGATCCGGTCGCACACCTGCGGCTCCGTCAGCTTGCCGAGCGCCCGGAAGAAGCTCCGCCTTTTATCCACCGCGCCGGCGCTGAGAAGGAACCGCGTCCCCTCCGGCAGGCCGCCCTGGAGAATGGCGGTGAGCTTTTCCAGCGCCTCGAGCGTCGCCTGCGCCGCACCCGTGCGATCGTCGGCGAGAAAGTTCGCGTCCTTCAGCCAGACGAGTTTTCCGCCGCCGAAAAACCCGAAAGTCTGCAGCGCATCGATGACCTGGTAAACCCGCTGGGCGGCATCGTCTGCACCGCCCGCCTGCCCGTCGATGATGTCCGTCCCGAACTCCCCCGGGGGCGCCATCTCCGCCGCCAGTTCCCTCGCCACGCGCTTCACCTCGCAGTCGTCCGTGCCGAGGACTGCTTGGATGGGAGCGGCTTTTTTCTTCAAGGCGTGGCGGGTATGAGCGGCGATGTGGCGTAGCTCTTAACCTCCCTTTCGATGGCGTCCAAGTTCAGAAATCGGTTCCCGAAATTCCGGCTGACCGCCGTTTCGAGCCGCGCTCCCTTGGCCATGGCATCGAGGAAACCGGGGAACGCCTTGCGGTCCGCCGCGGACAGGAAGCGCACGAGCTTCTGGGACTCGTGGTAGAATGCGATGACCTTCAACTCGTCCGTGGGGTAGGCCGTCGCCGTGGTCAGTTCGGCGAGCGGGATGTAGCTCTCCGCGGCCACCGGCGTCGCCCGCGGGCGTGAATTGAAGTTCCGCGCCCGGTAGAATGCCGCGCGGCATCGCGTGGCCGCGTACTCGGCGAACCCCTCATTGAGCCACAGCGGGATGCCCGGCCCGAAGAAACGATAGAGCACCAGATGGGCGATTTCGTGGGGGAGCGTGGCGTTTTCCGCCTGCCACCCTGGGTTCCGGCGGATGAAAAGCGCGCCCTCTCCGTGAATGCCGCCCGTCCAGGGATCCAGCCCGCCCGTCGTCTGGAATGCCTTCCAGTCCGCCTCGCTGTCGAAGAGGAAAAGGTGACACTTGCGCTCCCATGCAGTGGTGTCCCTGCCCAGTTCGGTCGCGATCACGCGGTAGTAGAATTCCGCCTCGACCGACACCGCCGACGCCATCGGCCGGTCGAAAAAGTGGTAAATGAAATGCGCCGTCTCGGCATGCCTCCAGTCCGCGGGCCGGATCGTCAGCGCCTTGCGGCCGAGTGGCGTGAGGGCCTGATCAGAAAGATTCGCAAAGGCCACCTCCGGGATCGCGCCGATAGCAGCGTCCTGCCCGGCCGGGCACGTCGCCGCCAGTAAGAGAAGCAACAGGAAGAATCGCATCGCATTTGCAAAGGCAGTCCCCGTGCCAGCCGTCAGGCCGATCCTATGCCCGCCTACCTCGGCTGCGCAAAGAGCACGCACACCGGCGCGCCAATCCCGGTAAGCTCCCCGGCTGGCGTGAGCCTGCCGGTTTCCGGATTCACGCGGTGCGATGCGAGGCTGTCGCTGTTCTGCCCGGCCGCCACCAGCCAGCCGCCATCCGGCGAGATCGCGAAGTTCCGCGGCACCTTCACATTCGCGGGCGCAATCTCGACGCTCGTCAGTTTCCCATCCGCGCCGATCGCAAACACCGCGATGCTGTCGTGCCCCCGGTTCGAGACGTAAACGAAACGCCCGTTCGGGTGGCAGAAGATTTCCGCAGTGCTGTTCTTGTCAGCGCCGGCGTAGCCGGGCGGCAGCGTGCTGATCGTCTGAAGCGGCTTGAGCGTCCCCTTTTCCGCGTCATGGGCAAAGACGGTCACACTGCTGGTCATCTCGTTGTTCACGTAGGCAAAGCCGCTCTTCGGATGAAACGCGAGGTGCCGCGGACCGCCCCCGGCTGGCACCTTGCCGCTGGGCGGATCATTCGGCGTGAGCGACCCCTTCGCCGCGTCGAACCGGTACACGAATACGTCATCCGTCCCGAGGTCGCACGCATAGGCGAAGGCGCCGTTGAAATACACCGAATGCGCGTGCGGCCCCGCCTGGCGCCGCGGATTCACGCTCGATCCCGAGTGTTGGATGAAGGCCGACGCCGGTCCCACCGAACCGTCCTCGCGCACTGGCAGGCAGGCCACGCTGCCGCTGCCGTAGTTCGCCGCGAGCACATTCCTGCCGCTCGCGTCCACCATCACATGGCAGTTCCCCGCGCCTTTGCTGGATTCCTCGTTCAGCTTCCGCAGCGAGCCATCCTTCCCGATCGCGTACGCCGCGACCGCGCCGCCTTCCTGCTCCGCGACCGCATAGAGGAACTTTCCGTTCGGGTGCAGCGCGAGGAAGCTCGGGTTCTTCGCCTCCGCCGCAAGTCCCTCGAGCTTCAGCGCGCCCGTCTCGCGATTCAGCGAGCCGCGCTGAATGCCCCGGCTGCCCCCGGGCCGCGTGTAGCCGCCGATGTAAAAGTCGATCGTGTCCGCGGCGATGGCGGAGAACCCGAGAAAAAGGGCGAGGGCGAGTTGCAGGGCGGGGCTTTTCATGGAGGGAAAGATGCTGCGTTTCATCCGTCCCACTTCCAAGTCCAAGTTGCCCCGCCCGAGGCGTCGATTGACACGGACCGCGTTTTTGATAAGAGGGTGCAGTCAGAGATTTGGAAGGGTGGCTGAGTGGTTAAAGGCACTCGACTCGAAAGTGAACTCGGCGAGTTTTCATGGTGTTGCACAGTTTTGCATATCGTCTCAGAACCCGCATGGATACTGGTTTCCAAGGCGATTCGCTTTTGCAACCGGTATCACGAGTTTGCATGGTTTTTCACTCAAAATTGGGCGTGACCGTAGTACTGACCGTAGTACTTTTTGAGCGCGTTCACGGATCGGTTCTCCCCGAGAACCGTGCTCAAAAAGATCGGCCTTTCGTGGATCTGTTCTGCTGATTTGCGGTGGACTACCGCAATCCCCGTTTCATCTCCCCCATGAGCGCACGGATCGCATCACCCTCCGGAATCGAAGACTGTGCCCCGATACTCTGCTTCGCCATTGCGCTTGCGGCATTTGCAAAATGAACCGCTTCTTCCAACGCCATTCCGTTCACGCTGGCCACTGTGAGTGCACCGGCGAGAGCGTCTCCGGCACC
>JBEBGK010000499.1:0-3775 GCA_040081515.1 Chthoniobacteraceae bacterium | reverse complement strand
GGAACCCCCGGCGTTTCCTTGGTCGTTTTTGAATGCCGCATCAGTCCAGGTAGCGTTTCGTAATGGGTTCGTAGGCGTCAATCCGTCGATCGCGCAGACATGGCCAGTGCGTGCGCTGCGTCTCCACCGCATCGAGATCCACCTCCACGATCAGGTTCTCCTCCCGGTCCACCGACGCCTTTTTCAAAATCTGCCCCGCGGGATCCGCGACGAAGCTCTGCCCCCAGAACTCCAGCCCCGGTCCGCCATCCGGCGCCTCGTGGCCGATGCGATTCACCGCGGCGACGTAGCAACCATTCGCGATCGCGTGCCCGCGCTGGATCGTCTCCCAGGAGGAGTGCTGCCGCGCGCCGGATGCCGCCTTCTCCGACGGATGCCAGCCGATGGCCGTGGGGTAGAAAAGGATCTGCGCGCCCTGCAACGCCGTCAGCCGCGCGGCCTCGGGATACCACTGGTCCCAGCAGACGCAGACGCCGATCTTTCCGTGACGCGTCTGCCACGCCTTGAAACCGAGATCACCGGGCGTGAAATAGAACTTCTCGTAGAAGAGCGGATCGTCCGGGATGTGCATCTTGCGGTACTTGCCCAAGTAGCGGCCGTCCGCGTCGATGATGGCCGCGGTGTTATGATAAAGGCCCGCCGCCCGGCGCTCGAAGAGCGACGCGATGACGACCACGCCGTGTTCGGCGGCGACCTTGCAAAAGGCCTCGGTGCTCGGCCCGGGGATCTCCTCCGCCAGCGCGAAGTATTTATGATCCTCCACCTGGCAGAAGTAGTACGAGCGGAAAAGCTCCTGCAGGCAGATGATCTGCGCACCAGCTTTTGCGGCTTCGATCGTTTTTGCGATCGCTTTCTCCAGGTTCGCCTTCGGATCGGGACCGACCGAGGTCTGGATGAGGCCGAGGGTTACTTTCGACATCGTCGTGGTCAGGGGGAAAAGGTCCGGGCGGTCAAGATGTCCGCCGCAAGAATCAAACCTCCGGTGCCGCGTTACTTCGCCTCGCTGCGGGGGACGATCTTGATGGACTCGACGAGTATTTTTTTCACCGGCCGATCCCCAGGCGCGGTCTCCGTCGTTGCGATCTTCTCCAGCACATCGTCGCCTTTGATCAGTTTCCCGTACGCCGTGTACTGCCTGTCGAGAAACCGCGGGTCGCCGTGGCAGATGAAGAACTGGCAGCCCGCCGAATCCGGATCCTGCGAACGCGCGGCACTGAGGACACCGCGCACGTGCGCCTTGTCGTTGAACTCCGCCTTGATCTTGTAGCCCGGATCGCCCGTGCCCCAGCGCGCCTGGTTCGCATCGTCTTTCGTCAGCGGATCGCCGCCCTGGATCATGAAGCCCTTGATCACGCGGTGAAAGCAGGTGCCGTCGTAAAATCCCTTCTTCGCGAGCGTCTTGAAATTCTCGACGTGCTTCGGCGCGACATCGGGCCAGAACTCCAGGACCATCTCCCCCTGGTTGGTCTTGATCACGGCGACTTCATCCGCCGCGGCCTTCGGTTCATCGGCTGCGGAGACGCGGGTGGAAACAATTCCTGCGAGGAAAATAGCGAGCGAGGTGACGAGAAATTTCTTCATGGATTCGACCAATACACGCGAGCGCGGCGCTGTCACGCTGAGAAATGGAACGATCTTCGCCGGGGAAAATTTTCGGATTGATCCGCGGGACGCCGTCGCAAATCGCCTTGCCCGCGGGGGCGGCACCCGCCAGCGTCGCTCGCTCATGAAAGACATCCGCATCATCCTGAAAACCAACAAGGGCGCCATCGAGGCGACCCTCTTCGCCAGCAAGGTGCCCATGACCTGCGCCAACTTCCTCAACCTCGCCACGCGCGGCTACTACGACGGCATCACCTTCCACCGTGTGATCAAGAACTTCATGATCCAGGGCGGCGATCCGACGGGCACCGGCGCAGGCGGACCGGGATACAAGTTCGCGGACGAGATCGACAAGTCGCTCAGGCACTCGAAGCCCGGCATTTTCTCCATGGCGAATGCCGGCCCCGCCACGAACGGCAGCCAGTTCTTCATCACCCACGTTCCCACGCCGCATCTCGATGGGAAGCACGCCGTCTTTGGCGAGGTGACGAAGGGCCAGGATGTCGTGAATGCAATCGCGCAGGGCGATGCGATCCAGGGCATCGAGATCCTTGATTCGACCGACGACCTTTTCGCCGCGCAGAAGGGCACCCTCGACAAGTGGAACAAGGTGCTCGGCTGAACGCGCACACCGCAATTTCCGGAACGGGCACTGTCGCGAGGCAGTGCCCGTTTTTCTTTCTCAGAAGATCTCGGGCCGGCCTTCGAGCATCACGGAGACCTTGTCACTCAGGCCCAGGCGGCGCGCGCTGGTGAGAAAGCGACGGAGCGGCTCCTCGAGCGGCTCGTAGCTCAGGCGGAAACTGCCGTAATGCATCGGCACAAGCGTCTTCGCGCCGAGTTCCATGAATGCCAGCAACGCCTCCTCGGGATTCATGTGCACCTCCCGGCCGCTCGGCGGATCGTAGGCGCCGATGGGAAGCAGCGCGACGTCCACGTCGAAGCGCTTTCCGATTTCCTTGAAGCCGCCGAAGTAGGCGGTGTCCCCGCAGTGATAGATCGTCCGCCCCTCGTGCTCGATGACGAATCCGCCGAACCCGCGGTGGGAATCGTGCAGGACCCGCGCGCCCCAGTGCGCGCATGGCGTGAGCGTCACCGTCACGCTTCCGAGCTTGAAGCTCTCCCAGTAGCCGAGCTCGTGGACACTCCGGAATCCGAGATCATGCACAAGATTCCCGACCTCGAACGGCACGACGATCGGCTGGTCCGCGGCCACGTTCCGGAGGGTCTTGCGGTCGAGGTGATCGAAGTGGGCGTGCGTCACGAGGACGAGATCGATGTCCGGCAGCTCGTGCAGGTGCACGCCGGGGCGCTTGAGTCGCTTCACCACTTTCAGCCAGCGCGCCCAGTTGGGATCCACGAGCAGGTTGTGATCATGAAACTGCACGAGGAACGAAGCGTGCCCGATCCACGTGATGCCCACGTCGCCGCGCTTGAGCGCGGGAAACGCGGGCCTCGCCTCCCTCCCGGCGCGACGCTGGAACAGCGACGGGATCAGCACGCTCGTCAGGAAATTCCGTTTTCCCCACCCGCGCTCGGGCTTCAGCCACACCTTGTGCGCGCCCGCGGCGGCATGCGCGTGATGCCCGTTTGCGGACTTCTGAATATTCGCCTTGGGCGATTTGGCTTTTCGGGAGAAAAGTCTGGGCACGGCGCAAAGAATAAAGCGTCCGCCATGCATGGCAATCGTTTCATTTGCCCGCGCGCCCGCCTTCACGAATCCTCATCCATCCCCATGCCGGAAAAAAACCAGCTCCGACGCGAAATGCGCGCGATGCCGCCGATGCCCCCCGATCTTCGCGGGGGAAAAAGCGCGCTCCTCTGCGAAGCCATCCGCGCGACGCCGGCATGGCGCACCGCGCGAACCATCGTCATCTTTGCGCCCCTGCCCGGCGAGCCCGACGTGGAGATGCTATGGGCGCACGCGGAGAACCGGACGTTCGCCTACCCGCTCGTCGAGGGGGACCGGCTCGGGCTCTACACGGCACGATCGCCATTGGAACTGCGACCGACCCAATGGGGACTGCGCGAGCCCGTCGCCGATCCCGCCAGCGTCGTCGCGCCGGATTCCATCGACCTGATCCTCGTGCCGGGCGTCGCATTTTCCCGCGGCGGGGCGCGACTGGGCCGCGGCCGCGGCTATTACGATCGTCTCCTGGCCACGCTCTCCGGC
>JBEBGK010000498.1:0-3776 GCA_040081515.1 Chthoniobacteraceae bacterium | reverse complement strand
TTCCTCGACGTGGTGCTCCTTGAGCAGGCGCACCACGTCGAGGAATGCGCCGACTTTGTTGCGCAGGAAAATGCTGAATTGAACGACCCGGTCGCGATTGGCGCCGGCGGCGGTTTTCGTCCGCTGGGACGGTGGGTTCTTCGATGGCATGGGTTACTTGTAAGAGTACACGAGGCAGAAACTGGAGGCTTGATCGCCGCGCTGCTCGATTTTCACGAGGTAGGGTCCGCTCGCGTCGGGGCGGAATCCGGCTGCGGCCCTGGGGCCGTCCTCATAGCTTTCCACCGTCAGCGGTTTGCCGGATTCGTCGTAGATGCCCAGCGCCAGCGCGCCGCCACCGGTGGCCGCCGCGGAGAACCAGTAACGATTCCCCGCGAAGAGGCTGACCTGGATGAGCTGCGATTTGCCGGGCGTGAAACTGCCCGTCCAATCGCTGTCGCGCAGTTTGAATCCGTCGTTCGTCCAGGCTGCGGCGAGTTCCCGCGCAGCGCGGCGCGCAAGCACGGTGGCGTCGTCCTGCACGGCGGGCGCGGGCTGCGCGAGCGCTGCAAGACCGAGGGTGAACAGGAGCGGAACGAGGATCATTTTTCCTGCGTGATGAGGGACGTTACGAGGCCGCTGGTCAATTCCTTCAGCTTCGCGGCATCCGCGGCCGAGGGGGTCGCGCCCGCCGGTTGCGAGAGCAGCGCGTGGATCTCCGGCAGCCTTCGTTGAAGCTCCGCGACGAGTGTGGAGCCCTGGATCCTCGCGGGCATCGCCGTGAGCCGCCGGATGAAATAGCTGCCGATCGCGGGCTGGCGGAGAGTCTTCGCGCCAGCCGGTGTGTAGCTCGCGGCGAGGTGGCCGCTGACGACCTCGATCGCGCGCAGCCATGCGCCCAGAACGAGGAGCGTCACGAGATCGCCGTCCTGCCTGCCGCTCATCGCGGCCGCCAGTTCGTTCTGGACCGCCTCCAGTTCCTCGCTGAGCGCGTCCCACTGCATGCCGTCGGCGAAGTCCGCGATCGTGTTGCTGCGGCGGACGATGTCCTGTTCGAGGCCGAGGGCTTTCGCGAGATTCTTCACCTCCCGGGAGACATTCTTGAGCTCCTGCCTGTCCTGCGCCTCCACGGCGACATGGCCGTCCGCGAGCAGGAGTCCGAGGTTGATCGCGATCTGCGGGCGGCTCGTGAACGCGGCGTCCGGGACCTTGCGGAAACTTGTGCTCCAGTCCGGCCTCGCGGCCTTGTCGAAGGCGGCGATCAGTTCCCCGGGTGCCGGCAGCGAGATTCCCTCCCCGACGACAGCCGATCGCACTTCCTCGTCGGTGAGCGCATTTCCCGCGAGGCATGCGCATGTGAAAACGCCGGCGACGGCGGTCCATGCGATGCGGCGAATCATGCGAGACGTTAGTTGCGGAGAATCGGATGTGTCCAGCGGCGTCTGCCGCGGAGGACCGCATGGGTGAAGGCCGCCTCGCGGAAAAGGTGCTGTCGGAAAAAGTCGGGAAAGGTGATTGACACCACCGGGGGGGGGGTACGCGAGAAGCTGCGAAACTCGCGGAGCAATGTCCCTCCATTTCCAGCGGAAGCAGCCGAGGCCCCGGCGCGGGGCGCCGAGCGTCGGGAGCGTCGTTTTCTCCCCTTTCCATCCATCAGTCCACGCATCCTCCGTTCACCCATGAAAACTCCGACCCGATCCTGCCACCCATTCGCGCCCTCCATCAGCGTTCATCCCCTGCGCTGTCTCGCCGCATTCGTCCTCGCCGTTCTCGGCCAGCTTGCCGCGCCGGATTCATACGGCCAGTCGCCGAGCTATGGGCCGCAGGGGATTGTCGTAGGGGACTCGTTGCTTCGATTTGTCGAAACGGTGGAGTCGAACGGGATCACTTACGATTCCTACGGGAGCGGCTACTGGATTCGCCAGGGCACGGACGCGCCGGGTGAACTCGTTTGGAGTAATCCGTCAGCGGGTCCCGTTTCGGCTGGGTTGGTCGGTTACTTTTTGTACGGCAATTTCTATAGCTGGTTTGACCCGGTATGGGTTTTCCCGTCCGAGCTTCTTGCGAACTTTGCCGCATGGGACCCGGCGAACGGGCCGACCATCGGTCCGCGGGCAGTTTTCTTCCGTGGCCGGGTGTTTGAATTCTCGCACACTTCCGCGTCGAGTGGCGCGGACCTCTACTTGAGCCCTCTGGGTGGGCAGGTCGTGATCGGTGGTGGTGAGCCAACTGAGAACGGATACGCCGTTTTTGCGAGTGGACCGGCACCGATCGGTGATTTGAACACCTCCTACGCGAGCGGTGTGTTCACGAATGGCGCGACGGCTGGCCCGATCTTTGGCATCGACAACGGGGGAAATCTGGTCGGCTCGCCCACCGGCATTGTCGCGTCGTTTCCGACGGACCCCGGCACGGTCTCACTGGAGCTTGCTGCTGGGGGTCTGAGCCAGGCCACGTACGTCTGGCAGAAACCGGACGAGTCGTGGGGTGCGAAGGTTGTGCTCAGCGGGGCTCCGCGCTTGTTCAGGATGCATACTGCCCAGGACCATGGCTCGTCACCCATTCACTATTGGTCGGGCTCCACCCTGGACACTGCCATCGGCGGTCTTGGGAACGATCAGATGTTCTCGTGGTGGGGGTCGAGCCTCGCACCGTCAGCAATATATGTCGGGAGCGGGAGCGGAGTGAGCGGCTTGCAATACACTTCGGAATGGACGGATTCCAGCAGCGGTCAGACGAATGTGCTCTACTCCTCAGGTGATCGTGAACTGGCGTTGATTTGGTATCCAAACGCGGCCGTCGAGGGGTTTATCGGATGGTGCTCGTATTCGGAATACTACTGGGATGACAGCGGAAACACCGGAACTCCCCAACGGGTTTTGGGCTTCAACCAAGTGGGGACATGGGATGGCATGAATCAGTTTACCCGACAGGGATACTTGTCGGTGGTCATTTCCCGCAACGCACCGCGCCAGGGCCCCGCTGTGGGTCCGGCCCGGATCTTGTGGGACGGGATCGCTCTGAATTTCGATCCGAATGCCTCGTTCATGTCCGGCAGCGATTCCTATGTCTCGGCTGATGGAGTATATCGCGCCATCATCCACGCGAACGGCACCGCCGCGCTGGGTGGTAATGGGGTGGGCGCCTCCGGGAGCTACGATTTCGCCACCCGGCGCTTCAGCTTTGCCGGCTCGGGCTTGGCAGGCGTGGTGCTGGGATTGGGTGTCGGCGAGACGCTCGCTGGCGACCATGTTGTCTCGGGCAGTCTCGATGTCTATGGGAGCACGTTCGACTTTTCAACGGACGGAGTAAACCCGAACAAACCGGCATTTGCGTGGCTGCATGAATACGGCCCGATCAGTTGGGGATCGCCGAATGGGAACCATCTCCGCTGGCTCACTGCGACCGCCAACTACGAATGGACATGGGAGGCGCCCACCTCGCCCGGCTACTACACCCCGCTCATGGCCCTACGGTCGCATCCATCGCCGATGCTCGCGCTTTCCGTCCCGATCACGAATCCCGTCGGCCAGGTCGTCGTAGGGCCTTACAATGATACCGCGGTGCAGCCGAATACCGGCCCCTGGGGCAACCGTGCCACAGGCGTGTTCGTTATCGGCGCTGGAACCGGGCCCGCGACGAACCAGCGCCGCAACGCCATGCGCGTGCTGAACGACGGAACGGTGCTCGTCCGGCCTTCCGGCGACATCTCGATGGGTGAGTTCAGCGCCGGTCCCCAACCCTAGCCCCCGTAGCCGACGAGGTCACGAGGCGGGCCAACTCCCACGATGCGATGA
>JBEBGK010000497.1:0-3778 GCA_040081515.1 Chthoniobacteraceae bacterium | reverse complement strand
CCGTCCTCCTCGGCAGCGTCGCCACGCGTTTCCCGAAGCAGACGCTCGCCTGGGACGCCGCCGCGCTGAGATTCACCAACGCAGACGCCGCGAATGCATTCGTGAAACGAGCCTACCGCAAAGGCCACGAGGTCGCGGGGCTGTAAGCGACGGCTTTCTCGCTCGTCGCTTCATTCGCCAGCGGACGCCGCGTGCTCGACTGCTTCGCAAAGAAGGGGTCTTCGCGCTCGCCTGCGCAATCCACGGTAAGGATGGACCGATGAACGGTTACGAGCATGCACCTTTTAGCGACCGCACCGTGAGCTCAATCGCGTCCACTGAGAGACCGCGACTCAGCGGAAGTCTTCATCAAACATTTTCAAAAGGAATGCGACAGCCTCGCTCAACCTTACTAGGTGCACCTCGTTCCCTCTCAAGATTATGGAGTACTCGACACCGCTCTTCTCTTTCAAAAGGGCAAGGCAGCGATTCATGGAATCACGGTGAACCTCACTTTCCCATACCGATATTTTACCCGCTGCATGAAAAATCTTGGCGAGCGCAGTCTTCGGTTCGTGCCAGATGATCGATGCCCCCGATAACCTCACCAACTCATTCAGGAGTTCTTCGACGGGGGCGGCAGTGTCTTTCCCAAATACTTGCCGGATGAGTTTGCCTGCCAGATCGGGTGCGTAAGCCGGATTCAGTTATTCAAGAAACATCGAGTTAAAGTTGCCTGACCTCGTCAGCCAGGCTTTGAGCGGCTCCAGAGCCCGCCGATCCCGGATTCGTGCGAGGCTGATTGCCGCTTCAGTTGCGCAGGGTCCATCGAGAAAGTTGATCAAATTGGGAACTGCCGCTCGGGCGCCGACTGTCCCCAACGCTCTGATCGCGGCGGTCTGAACGTCAGAATTCTCAGACTTGGTGGCGTCCCGAAGCGGTTCCACGACCTCCGGCGTCGCTGCTCGGGCCAAGAAGGCGATGAGAAACTCACGGACAGTGCAGTCGAGAGAGAAGTCATTTCCGTAGGTGGCCTTGACCACCAGTGCTTCGCTCGCGAACGGAACCAGCGCATTCATCGGAACACTTTCGAGCGCGGTTAGCATCGACATGCAGGTCGATTCATTGGCCGACTTCAATCGAGTCATTGCCTCGGATACGGCTCCGGCATCGCCAAACCGGATCAGCATCGCGAGGGCGTAACTGACAACGTGCGGTTTGGTTGAAGCATTGGCGATCTGCCGAGCCATTGGAATGAGCGCCGCAGCGCGCTCCGCTTCCGGTAGGCAAGCTGCGACCGCCTCCAGTGCCGCGAAACGCAGATCCTCATCGGAGTGCTTGCCAAGCGCTGCCAGGTCTGCAGCGGCACTTGGTTCACGAATCTTACCCAGCGCCTTAATCAGCAGATACTTTTTGTCGTCCGGTCCTTCGCGAAGTTCCTGGAGCAATACGGGCACGGCGAGCTTCGATTCGAACCGAACCAAGAGATCACGGGAAGCCCTCCGAACCGCTTGGTCGGGGGACGCCAGCAAAGCGGCAACCGCTCGGTCATGCTTTCTCGCATCGAGCGCCGCGAGCATCTCAAGAGCGAAGGCACGCAGAGGGATGCTCTCTGCAGAAAGCAATTCTGCGATCTCTGCAGTCACGCGTTCGAGATTCAATTGCTTGATGACAAGAAACCACGAAGCCGACCGATCCATCAATTCCCGCCACTCGCTCTCGGGCACTCCATTCCTGATCACCTTCAGCGTGCTGAGCAACAGGAGCTCGTAATCAGATACAGGGAGATCATGTTTGAATTCGATCGTTCCCGCGCCGGGTCCCGGCCTCCTCACCAAAAGCTGTTCGAAGAGTTCAGCTCGTTTCCTCCATACGGGATCCGAAAGCCGCTCGACAACATCAGGGATCGCTTCGCGCAGGCGATCTGATGGGACTGCACCCTCTATCGAAAAACTGAACGATCCGGATACGATTGCGACAAGAAGAATCATGCAAACCCGCATCATCACGCCTGCATAGTTACCATTTTTCATCGGAGAATGATGCGGCCTTACGAGGCTCTTTTCAAATCGGAACGCGCGAAGCGCTGATCATCCGCGCTAAACTCGAACGAACGCCACGGCCTCTTGGAAAAAACCCGACGCGGGAAACCCAACACGCATCGATGCGCCTTCAGCGCCATAGCCGACCGCAGATGAGGATGCGGACGGCTTCCATGTCGGCGGCACCCTTTCGAACTTCCGACTTTCCCAAAAGAACATGGCATAAGCCCACCCGGGGGGACAAAGGATGCGCCAGCGTGACGCAACTCTCGGACTCTGACAACCTTCCGCCGCAGCTCAAACCATTGTCGAGCAAATACCTGCGCCTTTTTGAAGCGGCATCTTTGCTAGAAAGCGTCGGACGGGCCTCATGGAGGGACGAACCTGGGCACCAGTGGCTCAAAACCCCTCTTCGGAGCTCAAAACCTCAACGCTGAGGCTTTTTACTCCGCCCTCGAAGCCTTTCGCTGCCTCGCCGAGGCTTTTTGATTCGACGCCGAAGCTTTTCCATTCAACACCGAGGCTTTCTGATTCAACACGGAGGATCTTCGAATCGACGCCGGATCAGTCGATTCGAGGGTCCTACACTTTCGCCGACTTGGTTTCGATTTCGGCGACGAGCGCGGGATTCAGCATTCTCGCCTTCGTTCCGTCGTCGTAGATGACCCATCCTGAAAGCGTGACTGTCAGCGTGTCCGGGTTCTTCACCCGCAGCTTCTCACCCGAATGCAACACGACCACGAACGGCTGAAACGGGGCTGCATGAAGCCGGTCGCGCATCATGTCGATGATGCTAAACTTCAGATCGAATTTCATTTCCGTGATGCTGGCAGGTTTCCGCCGTTGCACAAGTTTCCCCACCACGACTGGCAGCGATGCAGACCTCCGCCGCGAAAGTGTTGGGGCCGATTTGCCCGCGCTCTCACGACCGCAGCCACCGATTTGGCGGAACCGCTCCGGGTAGAGCGCTATTCGATCTGCCACGGGCACGCACAACGAAACGCGCAGCGGAGTGCGCGTTCCACCGTCGCGCTACTTCGTCACCAACGTGATCGCGGCGAGGAGGAGGATGGCGCCGAGCAGCCTGCGCGTGAGGACGGCGGGGCCGAGGGCGCGCTCGGTGTTCGCAAACCAGTGGCCGAATCCCCAGACAAAGAGAACGCTCCAGACGCCGCGGGTGTTGTAGAGGATGTTCACCTTCGTGGCGGCGCCGAAGACCATGACCGAGTAGGCGATGCCGGTGACTTGCAGGCCGATGAGCAGCGCGCCTGCGAGGAGCCATGAGAAGTTCACCCGGCCCATGGCGTGCAGCGGTTCGCGGAAGAGCGGGATAAGACCGAAGGAGAGCAGCCCGACGGTGCCGAACACGACCTTGTTGTTGCAGCGGGCCGCGATCACGCCGCGCTGCGAGATGTATCCGAAGCCCTGGCGGCACAGCCCCCCGCGGTCCACGGGCTCGCCATGATCGTCGAGTGCCAGCCCGCGCTCGCCGAGCGACTCGACGATCAGCGTGCCGCCCTGCCAGCGGAGACGCTCGGTGAGGAACAGCGCGCGGAGCCCCGCCTTGTCCCAGAACAGCGTCGGCGCGAACATCGTCGGCGGATACGCCAGCCGCTGGACCTTGCGGGTCGCGAGATCGCGCACCAGCACCGCATCGCCGCCGGTGATCGCGAGCTGCTTGCCGTCGGGCGAGAAGGCGAGCGAGCTGACGTAGAGGTGCGGTCGATCCTGGGGCACCACCGGACCGCTCCGAGATG
>JBEBGK010000496.1:0-3788 GCA_040081515.1 Chthoniobacteraceae bacterium | reverse complement strand
CCTCCTGCATCGCCTGCGCGGCGGCGCGGGGATCGGGCGCATTCCGGATCGGGCGGCCGACGACGATGTGATCCGCGCCGGCGAGGAATGCCTCCTCCAGCGACATCGTACGCTTTTGATCATCGCTCCCCCGCTCGTTCGCGGCGCGGATCCCTGGCGTGATGATGAGCGGGCCGTGGCCGAGTTCGCGGCGCAGGCGCGTGGCTTCGAGGCCGGAGCAGATGAGGCCGTCGATACCCGCATCGATGGCCCGGCGTGCGCGCAGCGAGACGAGATCCTCCACCGCGCCGGGCCAGCCCATTTCCGCGACATCCTCGGGACCGCAGCTCGTCAGCACGGTCACGGCGAGGAGCTTCATCGAGCCGCGCACTTTCACCACCGCGTCGTAAACGCTGCTGGTGCCGTGCAGGGTGCAGCAGTAGGCGCCACGGCTTGCGAGATTCGCCACCGCGCCGCGGACTGTGGCGGGCACGTCGGAGAATTTCAGGTCGGCAAAGACCTTCTTGCCGCTGACGACGAGCTGCTCCAGGACCTCGAAGTATTGCCCGCTCATGCAGAATTCGAGGCCGAGCTTGTAAAAGGTCACCGCGTCGCCCAGCCGGTCGATCCACGCGAGGGCATCGGCCTTTGTCGGCACATCGAGCGCGAAGATGAGGCGGTCGCGCGGGTCGATGGGTTTCGTGGAAAGCAGCGTGCGGTCGGGCATGGCGCGGTGCGATGTGCCGAAACGGGACATCCGAGGCAATCGGTTTCCGCCTTGCGGAGCAGGGCGCGGGCGTTAGTCTCCCCGCCCCCAAGGGCAGACCTTGGTTTGATTTCGTAACGCAAGCACACACCAAACATGGCCAACACAATCCTCGTCGGCGCCCAATGGGGCGACGAAGGCAAGGGAAAGATCATCGATTTTCTGACCGAGAAGACGGACGTCGTCGTCCGCTCCCAGGGCGGGAACAACGCGGGGCACACCGTGATCGTCAGCGGGAAGAAATACGTGCTGCATCTCATCCCGAGCGGCATCCTCCGTCGCGGCACGATGTGCGTCATCGGCAACGGCGTCGTCATCGACGCCGTCTCGCTCGCCGGTGAAATCGAGGGCCTCCGCAGACAAGGCATCCGCGTGACGCGGGACAACCTGCTGATTTCCGACTGCGCGCATCTCACGCTGCACCACCACCGGGCGCTGGACAGCGCGCGGGAGACGGCGATGGGCACGGGGAAAATCGGCACCACGGGCCGCGGCATCGGCCCGACCTACAGCGACAAGGCTTCGCGCACCGGCCTGCGCACGGGCGACCTGCTGGATCCGCGGCGCTTTTCCGCGAAGTTCAAGCAGCGCCTCACGGCCGCCAACACGCAGCTTCGCGCGATGGGCGTCCCGGCTGTCGAGCCCCGCAAGGCCATCGCGGAATACCTCGCCGCGGCGAAGACGATCACGCCTTTCCTCGGCAACACCGTCGTCTTTCTTCACGAGGCGGTCGTCGCGAAGAAGAAGATGCTCTTCGAGGGGGCGCAGGGCACTTTTCTCGACATCGATCACGGCACCTATCCCTACGTCACCTCGTCGAACACCACGGCGGGCGGCGCATGCACGGGCTCCGGCGTCCCGCCAAACCGCATCCACAAGGTCATCGGCACGATGAAGGCCTACACCACCCGCGTGGGCGGCGGGCCGTTCCCGACGGAGAACGAGGACCTCGGCGAGTTTCTGCACGGCCTCGGGCGGGAGTTCGGCTCGACCACGGGCCGCGCACGCCGCTGCGGCTGGTTCGACGCCGTCTGCACGCGCTACGCCACGATCCTCAATGGCATCGACGAACTCGCCGTCACCAACACGGACGGGCTCGACACGCTCTCCACCATCAAGGTGTGCGTCGCCTACAAGCTCGGCCGCAGGACGCTCGAGTATCCGCCCACGGACCTCGACGCGCTCGCGGAATGCACGCCCGTTTACGAGGAGTTCGACGGGTGGAAGCGGGACACGACCCATGCGAAGACATGGAACGAGCTTCCCCCGAAATGCCGGAAGTATCTCCAGGCCATCGCGAAGTTCACGGGGGCCACCCTCAAAATCGTCAGCGTCGGTCCGGGACGCGAGCAGACGATTGTGCTCTAGTCCTTCCATCCCTTGGCGGTCACGATGACCCAGCAAACACAAGCCACGAATCCGGTCCAGCCGGCAGCCGCCGCGCGAAAGACGCCGCGGCACATTGCCATCATCATGGATGGCAACGGTCGCTGGGCGCGGGAGCGCGGGCTGCCGCGGCTCAAGGGGCATGAGAGGGGCGCCGCGACCGTGCGGGCCATCACCGAGGAATGCGTCGCGCAAGGCGTCGAATTTCTCACCCTCTACGCATTCTCGACGGAGAACTGGCGGCGGCCGGGTGACGAGGTGCAGGGCCTCTGGGTGCTGCTCGAGCATTTCCTCGAGCAGGAACTCCCGACGATGACGAACAACGGGGTGCGCCTGCGGGCCATCGGGCGCACGCAGGAGTTGCCGGAAAGCACGCAGCGCAAGCTCGCCGAGACGATCGCCGCAACCGCGGGCAACCCGGCCACGACACTCATCCTCGCGCTCAACTACTCTTCGCGCATCGAGATCACCGACGCCGTGCGCGCCATCTGCCTCGACGCCACCTCGGGCAGGCTCGACCCTGGGGACATCACGCCCGAGGCCATCCAGTCGCGCCTCTACACCGCGGAATACCCGGACCCCGACCTGCTCGTGCGGACCTCCGGTGAGATGCGGCTCTCGAATTTCATGCTCTGGCAGCTCAGCTACACGGAGTTCTACATCAGCCCGAAGCTGTGGCCGGATTTCGGCAAACAGGACTTGCGCCAGGCCATCGCCGAGTTCCACAACCGGGAGCGCCGCTTCGGCGGAATCTGACAATGGCGAAAGGCCAGACAGTCCTCGTCGTCGATCCGGAATCCGACTTCCTCGAGTGGGCGGTGAGGCAGCTCAACGCGGCGGAAGTCCGCGTGCTCCAGGCATCCCGCGCCGACGAAGCGCTGGCGATCTTCGGTCGCGAATCGCCCGACCTCGTCATCGCGGACACCCATCTCGAACCCTTCACCGGGCAGGATCTGCTCACCCGCATCCGCGAGCGCGATCCGAATGCCTTCGTGCTCCTCATCAGCGCGTATGGAACGACGCAGGCGCTCATCGAGGCGATGAAGCTCGGCGCATTCGACTTCCTGCGAAAGGAAAGCCTGCCTTTCAACTTCCGCGTGGTCGTGGACACCGCGCTGAAGGAGCAGCGCCTCACCCGTGATGCGCGCGCCTCCCGCCCGCAGCTCACCGTCGAGCAGCACCAGGACAGCATCGTCGGCCAGAGCGAGGCGATGCAGCAGGTGTTCAAATTGATCGGCCGTGTCGCGCATTCCGACGCGCCGATCATGATCACCGGCGAGAGCGGCACCGGGAAGGAACTCGTCGCGCGCGCCATCCACCACTACTCGAGCCGCAGCGAGAAGAGCTTCGTCGCGATCAACTGCGCGGCGATCCCGGAGCAGTTGCTCGAGAGCGAGCTGTTCGGACACGAAAAGGGCGCTTTCACCGGCGCCACCGGGCAACGCATCGGTCGCTTCGAGCAGAGCAATGGGGGCACCCTGCTCCTCGATGAGATCGGCGACATGCCGCTCTCGCTCCAGGGAAAGATCCTGAGGGTGCTCCAGGATGGCGACCTTTCGCGGGTGGGCGGCAACGAGGTCATCAAGACCGATGTGCGCATCATCGCCGCGACGAACAGGAACCTGGAGACCGAGGTCGCGGCGATGATGCGCACATC
>JBEBGK010000023.1:0-13927 GCA_040081515.1 Chthoniobacteraceae bacterium | reverse complement strand
TCCTACACGCATTCGCATCCACGTGACGTTCGAAGGGAAGCGCAACACCGACATCCGTTTCAGCGCGCTATATGTGAAGGGCCCTGATTGACTCCACCATTCACCACGCTCCCCCGTCCCCATGAAGCTCACGCATTCCACCAATCCAACAGGAACAATTGCGAGAAGCCTTGTCCGCGCGCTGTTCGGATTCGGAACACTCGCCAGCGCGCTCTTCGCCGGAGTCACCTCCGCTGCCGAGCCGCCGCAGATCACGCGCTACGTTGCCGTGGACAACGTCTGCGCATGGCCGCAGCTCACCGTGCTCCGCGACGGGACGATCGCGGCCATCCTTCACAATCAACCCGCGCACGGGCAGCGCGAGGGCGACGTGGAATGCTGGACGAGCGCGGATGGCGCATTATGGCTCAAGGCCGGCACGCCTGCGCAGCACGAGCCGAACACGATTCGCATGAACCACGCGGCCGGTCTCGCGAAGAACGGCGACCTGCTCGTGCTCTGCTCGGGCTGGACGAATGAGAAGCAGCCGCAGCGTCCGAAGCAGGCTCCGTTTCGCGATGATATCCTGCGGAGCTGGGTCTGCCGCTCGGGCGATGGCGGCAAGACCTGGACGCAACGCAAGGAATTCGTTGCCCAGGAGAATGGATGGACGGAGTTCATCCCGTTCGGCCCGATAGTCGCCGGCGAGGACGGCGCGCTCCACACGTCGTGCTACGCGGGTGAATGGACGGATCCGACCAAGAGCACCAAGACAAAGACCTACGGCTCGTGGCATTTTCGCAGCGACGATGACGGCCAATCGTGGAAGCCCGTTTCCGTCATCGGCGAGAAGCACAACGAAACATCCATCCTCCACCTCGGCGGCAAGCGCTGGCTCGCGGCAGCGCGCATCGATGCGGTGGAGCTTTTCCGGAGCGACGACGACGGCGCGACCTGGCAGGGCCCGCAGCGCGTGACGGAGCGGAATGAGATCAACGCGCATCTGCTTCGGCTCAAGGACGGACGCCTCCTGCTCAGTTACGGCAATCGCGTGAAGGATCAGTTCGGCGTTCTGGCGAAACTGAGCGGCGACGAAGGCAAAACATGGGGCGAGCCGCTCCGCATCGCGCACGCGCTTGCCGGCGATTGCGGCTATCCGAGCAGCGTGCAGCGCGCTGATGGCAAGGTCGTGACGGCGTACTACGCAAAGGCCGTCGCAAACCACGAGCGCTACCACATGGGCGTGGCCATCTGGGAAGCGCCCGCCCCTTGAAAATCTCCTTCGCGCACAAAACGTCATCCCTACCATCCCGTTCATGCACGTCCGCCACAGCCGCATCCTGAAAAAAGTCCGCTCCGGCGAGACAGCCACCTGTCTGAAACTCAACCTCGCCGACGCACGGGTCGTCGAACTCGCATGCCTCTCCGGCACGGACGCGGTATGGCTTTGCAACGAGCATGTGCCGAATGACTGGCTCAACATGGAGAACATGATTCGCGCGGCGCGGGTGCATGATGTGGATTGCATCGTGCGCGTATCGAAGGGCAGCTACAGCGAGTATGTGAAGCCGTTCGAGGCAGGCGCGACCGGCATCATAGTGCCGCACGTGACGACCGCGGATGAGGCCCGCAAGATTGTCGAGATGACGCGCTATCAGCCGCTCGGACGCAGGCCCATCGACGGCGGCAACATCGACGGCGCATTCTGCATGATCCCGACCACCGACTACATCGCGCAGTGCAACGAGGAGCAGTTCATCATCCTGCAGATCGAATCTCCGGAAGCTCTCGCGAACGTGGAGGAGATCGCGGCCGTGCCCGGTTTCAACGCGCTGCTTTTCGGCGCGGGTGATTTCAGTCACCTCGTCGGAAAGCCCGGCCAGGTCGGATGCGCGGAGACCACTGCCGCGCGCAAGCGTGTCGCCGCGGCGGCCCGGGCGAATGGGAAATTCGCGATGACGCCGGGGCTCATCGCGACGTGGGAGGAACAGGCGGCGGAAGGATACAATGTCTTCAACCTCGGCGCGGACGTCATCGCGCTGGGCGACTACTTCCGCGGAAAGGTCGCTGACTTCAACAAACTGCCACTGACACAGGCGAAGTCGGTGTATCGCTGAGCCATGGGCGCGCTCGCAATGTTCTCGGTGCGCGGGAAGGTGATCGTGCTGACCGGTGGGAGCGGACTTTATGGACGCGGCCTCGCCGCGATGCTCGCGGAGGCGGGCGCGACACTCGTCGTCGCATCGCGCGGATTAGAAAAGCTGCAGCAGGTCGCGGCAGAGGAAACGGCGCGCGGCTTCACCGTTCACGCAGAGCAGCTTGATCAATCCGATGAGCAATCCGTGCTCACGCTCCGCGATCGCGTCGTTGCGAAGTTTGGCCGCGTGGATGGCCTCGTGAACAATGCCGTCGCACGCCCGATGAAATCGCCGGATGCGCCGGTGAGCGCGTGGGAGGAGTCCATGCGCGTGAATGCGACCGGGCTCCTTCTCGTCACGCGCGCGTTCGGTCAAGCTATGTGCAAGGGTAAGTCTGGCAGCATCGTGAACATCGGCTCCATCCAGGGGATGATCGGCCCGACCCTCGAGCTGTACACGGGGACCAACATGGGCACACCGCCGCCCGACTACTTCTTCCACAAGGGCGGGATGGAGAATCTCACGCGCTACTACGCTGGCATCTACGGCCCGCACGGCGTGCGTGTGAACTGCCTCGCGCCCGGCGGATTTTTCAACCACCAGCCCGAGCCGTTCCTCACGCGCTACAACGAGCACACGATGCTCGGCCGGATGGCGGATGAGCGCGACCTCGGCGGTGCGGTGATCTTTCTGCTCAGCGACGCCGCGAAATACATCACCGGCGCGAATCTCCCCGTGGACGGAGGCTACACGGCGAAGTGATCGGAGCGCTGGCGTCCCCGCCGGCAACCATCGAGACGCGCAGCGTCAATCCCGTTCGGGCGAAGAAAGAGTGACGCTTTGCGTTGGGTTTCATGGCCGGCGGGGACGCCGGCGCTCCTTTCGAGCCGCACTCAATTGCGCGGCAGCAGTTCCTTCCAGCGGATCCGGAACGCCGCATCGGTGCGATGCTTCTTCCGGTCCTCGCCGCCGAGGCAGTAGAGCCAGTCGCCGGACTTCACGAGAACCACCATCGCCCGGTAGGGCAGCGCTTGCGTGGCCGTGTACTTGTCCGATGCGACATCGTAAATGAGCGTCTCGTCGGTGAATTCCTCCGTGTCGTTCTTGTAGCCACCGGCGAGCAGGATGTGCGTGTCGTCGAGCGCCACCGCGGTGATGCCGCGGATCGCGACGGGGAGCGGCGCGAGCTTTTCCCAGCGCCCGCTCACGGTATTGAAAGCGTGGGCGGCGTAAAGATTCGCGACCGTCTTGGTCGCCGCATCCCAGCGCGCGCCGCCAAACGCGAAGAAGCGATCGCCGCAGGCGGCGGATGCGCCGATGAAGAACGCGGGCTCGGGATAATCAGGGAGTTTCGTGCTGCGCCCGGAACGGAGATCGATGGCGAGAAACGCGTTGGTGGCGCGTTCGAGGTGATCCATGTCATCGGTCCCGCCGAGAACGTAGAGCGACGAGCCCAGCAGCGCGCCGCCGGCAAGCGCGGAGCCGCCGGTGAGCGTGAACGCCGATTTTACGCCGAGGCTGCGGTCGATGTTGGAGACGGCCGTGTGCGTGCCCTTTCCGCCACTGCCGCCAGCGAACCACAGCGCTGCGGCGTGCTCCCCGGCCACCGCGTAGGCGAGCGGTGCGGCGAGCGTGCCGCTCCCGCTCCATGTGTTGGACGCCGGGTCGTAGGCGTGGATGCGCGCGAGCCAATGCTTCGTGTCGTCCTTCCAGTTCGTGCCACCCGCGATGATGATGCGACCGTCCACGACGCCGGAAACAAAGCCTCCATTCGGCTCCGGCAGCGGTGCGAGGCGTTCCCAGTCGGCGGCGCTTAGATTCATGCTCACCGCGAGAGTGCAGAGGCTGAGGAGGAGGTTGGTTTTCATGGGACTTCAGCGTATCAGGTGGCGGGGATGGCGACTGCGATCTCGGGGCAAAGTGATCCTTGCGCTTCAGTTCGCGTGACTGCTAGCGACGCACCAACGGGCTGAAGCCCAAGAAACTACGTTGCTCCGTCGCGTCATCGCTTCACCTTCGCATCCAGCTCCGCGAGCTTGATGCGCACGCTCACGACGTAAGCGGGTTCGCCTTCCGTCCAGTGGCCGTAGGTCGTGGTGACGAACGTGCCGTCTGGCAGCAACTCGACGCCGGGATACGTGCAGTCGGCGCCCTTGGTGTTGTCCATGATGCGGATGCGGTACTGGCCTTGGTTGCCTTTTACGATGTCGTCGTAGGTGCCGACCCAGCCGACCCAATCGCCCTTCGTCGGGCTCACGTGCGTGGTGTCGCGGAAGCTGATGAAGAGGCGGCCATCGGGTGCATACTTCGCCACGTGACGATCGCCGGTGTCCACGTGAGGCCTTCGTCGTTGGAGAAAATGACGAATGAATTGTACTTCCGGGAGTTCTCGCGGAGCAGCACGGCGATCTGCTTTCCATCGGGCGAACGCAGCACGCCCGGCTCGCAGAGGCTCGCATCCGGCAGCATCGCGATGGGCGCGGGCACGCTCCACGTGAGTCCGCCGTCCTTCGAGAGCGTAGTGTACACCCAGAAGCGCCACGGCTTCGCCGTCGATGAGCTGTAGTCCGGTGCATGCGGGCTCTTGATGCGGAATTTCTCCACATCGCCCCCGCGGATGAACCGTCCGTCGTCGTGGAAAAAGGCGAGGTAATGGCCGGGCGTTTTCAAATCGATCACGGTGGCCATCGTGACCACCCCGCCGAAATCCCCGATGGGCTTCAATTCGCTCCACGTCGCGCCATCATCCTCGGTCACCGCCATGCGGATCGGATACAGGCCGCTGAACATGATGATGCGCTTTTTCCCCGCGGCATCCACGACGCGGTGCAGCGTGGGAACCTCGAGCGAAGTCTCCCACGATTTCGGCGTGGGCAGGCGTTCGCTCCACATCTTGCCGCCGTCGTTGCTGCGCTTGTAAACGATCGCGCCACGTCCGTGGCCCTTCGGATAGACGATGAGCATCGTCTTGTTGTCCTCCAGGAGGAGCGTCGTCGGATGGCCGAGGTACTGGCCGGCTTCGCGATCCACGATCACCTGCCGGTCTTTCTCCGCGCTGATGTCCACGATCGGAATCGTGTAGCCCGGCGCGAGCTTGGTCTTCAGCCCCTTGGGTGGCGCGAGCGTGGTGTCCTTCTTTTGATCCGGTGTCTGCTGCGCAAAACACGCTGCGTGGACGAACAAGGCTGCAATGATGGAAGCAGGGAGGTTCATGGGAACGTTGATGAAGAGAAAGCGTCAGGCAGTCTTGTCCTTGGGATCATTCGCGCGCGAGTAGGTGTCGGGCGGCGCGGATTGTTTCCAGTCGGCGCACAGACGCACGTCGTGTTCGCCGGAGAGCGCCCCCGGATCGCTGGGTGGCGTCGCATCGGAAGCGGCGCGGATCTCCCACCAGCACTTTCCGCGGTGGTTGTGCTGATGATCCACGACGAAGCCGGCGCGCCCGAGGATCGGGCCAATCCAGCCCATACAGTGATCGCAGTAGTCGTGATACTGTTCGAGGTCGTTGCGAATGAGGAATCCCTTCGAGGGACACTCGTGCATGTCGATCCGGAAGACCTTGTCCGTCGTCTTGCAGTGATAGCCGGCAGCCTCGTGATCGAGCGTGTGGCCCCAGTATTCCTCCATCCCGGCGATGCCCTTCGCGCCGATGAGTGCGGCGGCGTGGGTCTGCGAATCCTGCGCGATGGCCTTGTCCCAATACTCTCGCACAAGCGGTTCGCTGCCCCGCGCGCGGAACCACTCGAAGGTCCACTCGTAGTGCCCGCAGAAATCGTAGCAGCCTAGCATGTGGCCTCCTTGATCTGCGCGAGGTCCTGCGGTGCGGGCGCCGCTTCACGCCGTAGAAATCTCTGCCGGCACGAGCCATTGCCGCCCTCGATGCGCACGGTGAGCCCGGCGGGCGAAGCCATCGCTTCGCTGATGAAGTAGCAGTGCTGGCAGAAACACGGGACAATCTCCCGTCCGTGCTCGCGGAGATGCTTGATCGCCGGGCAGACCTTCACATCGAGCGTCACGTCATCTTTCGTCTCACTCACTTCCACCACCGCGCCCGGTTCCGCGGCGAAAAATGCACGCCAGTATTCGGCGACCGCCGTCAGGCCGCCTGCGCTCCATCGCGCCGAGACGGACGCGAAGTATTTCGTCCCGAGCTCCGTCCAGTATTCGCGCAGACCGGCGATGCCGAATTTCCCGAGCACGAACCGGAACGTCGCGTTGATCGCGAGGTAGAAATCCGCGGCACCGACGGGTTTGGTGTCGGTGTAAGGGAGGGGGCTCAAGTCGGGTGGCATCGCTCAGGAAGTTTTTTCACCGGCCATCCGCTCGAAATGCGCGGCGCACTCGGCCAGGTGATTGTGGATGCCCCAGTGCGCGCTCCCGAACGCGACAAACTGCGCACCGAGCCCGACCACCACGCGCGCATCATCCGCCGTACCGACCGGGCGGCCCCAAGCCTTTCCGTGCGCTTTTGCCGCCGCGGCGACCTTTCTCTGCGCATCCATCATCTTCGGATCATTCACCGCGGCCGCACAATCGAGCCGCAGCGACAGGTCCCCGGGCCCGATGAACAGCACATCCACACCGGGCACCGCCGCGATGGCCCCCGCATTCTCCAACGCCTGCGGGGTCTCGAGTTGCACCACGAGGAACGTCTCGCGGTTCGCGTGCGCCGTGTAGTCCTTCGCCGGATGAATGACGAAGTTCGAGTCCATCCCCGATCCGTCGAGCCCGCGATCTCCGAGCGGCGGAAATTTCACCGCCTGCACCAGTTCGCGCGCCTGCTCGGGAGTCGAGACATGAGGAATCATCAGCCCGGTCGCGCCGTCCTCGAGAAGCCGGTAGAGCCCACTCTTTTCCTTCGTCGGCGGACGCCAGATGCAATCGATGTCGGCCATGTAATGCCGGGCGAGCATCAGCTCGGCCTCGCGGGGATCCCAAGGGCGATGTTCCGCATCCACCCAGACGCCGTCGTATTTGAACTGCGCCGCCATCGCCGCAAACGGGCCGAACGGCGCGGACACGGAACAGACGCGGGCAACACCACCGGCACGGATCCGGGCAAGGACTCTTGAATGACGCATCACTGCTGGTTAGCCGCTGCCGGGCGCTCTGGCAATGAAAGCCCCCGCCCCTGTTCCGCGAGGCTCAGCGCGTTCACCTGCACATCGTCGGTCGCGGGAAGCGCGCTGCGACCAGCCTCGTGCCGCGCACTTCAACCTTGCGCTTCAGCGTCCGGCCCGCGCATTTCTAGCGACAAGCCAATCCTCTCCCTCACGCGCCAGCTGGCATGGTCCACTTCTCCATCCTCGATTACTCCATCTTTGCGATCTACCTGATCGCGACTGTGGCCATCGGCACGATGTTCATGAAGGGGCAGCGCAACCTGGATGAGTACTTCCTCGCCGGGCGCGGCATGGGAAGCGTGATCGTCGCGATGACGATGCTGGCAGCGCTTTTCTCCGGCATCAGCTTCCTCGCGGGACCGAGCGAGGGCTACGCAAACGGGCCAATTTTCTATCTGGTCAATCTGGCCTTCTTCATCGCCACACCCGTGACGGCGCTGGTGTTCCTCCCCTTCTACTACAGCTCGCGCTTCTTCACGGCGTATCAATACCTCGAGGAGCGGTTCTCGGTGCAATTGCGCACGCTCGCGTCGGCGTCATTCATCGTCCGCGTGCTGCTGTGGCTCGCCGCGGCGACGTACGCGCCGGCCCTCGCGCTCGAGCAAGCCACGGGCATGCCGTTGTGGTTCACGATTCTTTGCACCGGCATCCTCACCACCATCTACACGACGTTCGGCGGGATGCGCGCGGTGATCTGGACGGACGTGATGCAACTCGTCGTGCTCTTCGGAGGGCAGCTCGCCATCGCGATCATCGCGATCTCCCGCGTGCCCGGCGGTCTCTCGAAAGTGATCGAACTCGGGCACGAGGGCGGCCGATTCGACCTGAGCCTCAGTCCCGATCCGACCGTGCGCCTGACTCTCTGGGGGCTCATCATCGGGGCGGCGTTCATGCACCTCGTGCAGATGGCTACCGATCAGGTGTCCGTGCAGCGCTATCTTTCCGCGACCAGCCTGCGGGTCGCGCGGCGCGGGCTCTGGCTAAAACTCGCGCTGACGCTGCCAGTGACTGCGGTCTTTTATGGGACGGGCCTCGTACTCTACGCGTTTTACCATGTCCATGGCGACCCGCTCGCCGCGGGGAAGATCACGAAAGCCGATCAGATCCTTCCGTTTTTTGTGGTGACGGAACTGCCCCACGGCTTTCCCGGGCTTTTCATCGCGGCGATCTACGCGGCGAGCATGTCCACGATCTCCGCAGGGATCAATTCCCTCACCTCCGCGAGCCTCGTGGATTTCTACCAGCGGCTCTGGCGCCGGCCCGACTTGTCGGAGAAGAACCAGCTCCGGATCGCGCGCTGGCTCACGTTCACCTACGGCGCGCTGGTGATCGCGCTCGCATTCCTCGTGCAAAAGCTCGGCACGCTGCTCGAGGCGACGAACAAGGTGATCGGCCTCATCGGAGGTCCGCTGATCGGTTTGTTTCTGCTCGGCATTCTGACAAAACGCGCAACGTCGCGCGGCGCATGGATCGGCTGGCTCGCGGGACTGTTGATGACGATCTATGTCTGCTTCGGCACGAAGATTTCATTCCTGTGGTATGCGATGACCGGCTGCCTCACGACGATGGGCATCGGGTTCCTCGTGAGCCTGCTCGAATCCGCCCCCGACGTGAAACGCCTCGCCGGGCTGACGTGGTCCGATCGGCACAAGTCGCCCTCGCGGGAATGAACCGCCCCCCAAGGAACGGCGGGGCGCTGAATTGACACCACGGGGATGCCGCCTTCCCCTCCGTGCGTCTCATGCTTCGAACTCTGACTCTCTTCCTATCCTGCCTCGCCCTGTGCGCCCGGGGAGTCGAACCCATGAGCCCCGACCCGGCGAAATCCCCGGTGCTCGATGTTTTCCCGAGCGGCCCGTGGAAGGGAATGAACGCGGTCTTTCAGGCGCCAAACTTTGACGCCACGCTCGACAAGGATCGCATCCTCCGGATCCAGCCGAAGCTGGACGGGAAGAATATCGGCGCGCCCGTCTTGGTGCGATTCAACGCGTACTACTCCGACGACGGCCGTTCGTTCGGGCGCGACCTCGTCAGCCTGGAAAAGCGGCCCGCGCCATCGATGCAGCCGAGGAAGATCGAATTCGCCGGCCATTACGAGAAGAAGATCCGTTTCACGTTCAGCATCCAATTCAGCGAAAAGGGCGTGACGGTCGAAGGCGATATGAAAGATCCGCCTGCGCTCAAGTATCCGACCGTCTTCGCCTACGCGGCGTACTTCGGCGCCTCCCACCAGATTCCTCAGACCACGCCGCCGGAAGAGATCAAGCAGTTGACCGAAGGCCACACCGTGAAATTCACCGACGCGAAGAAGCAGACGGAGATCCTGCAATTCTGGGAGGTCATCCAATCCCGCGCGAATGCGGTCGCCTCCACCGAAGTGAGCGGACCGTGGGGCTCGCGCCGGGTGATCGTCGATGCGCCGCCCACGCAGAAGAATGCCCGCCGGATCGGAAATTTCGGGAACTACGCCGTGACGGCATTCTACCGGGGAGGATGGTACATCAGCCGCGGCGGGACGGACAAGGTGGACGGCGGTCCGCTGACGGTCCGCGTGGAGTAGCGCCAGGCCACCCGGAGAAAGAGAACCCAAATACCGGACAGCGCGGTGAATTGACATCTCCAGACCACACCGATTCCCCTTCGCCGAACCCCAAGCCCGCCGATGAACCGCCTTCTCCTCGCATTGCTCCCCTGCCTCGTCGCCTGCGCCAGCGCCCAAGATCCGGTCGCCGACAAGAACTACGTTCCGCCGAAGCTGAACGGCTTCAAGACCGGCAAGCATGTCGGGATGAACGCCGTCTTCGTGTCGAAGAATTTCGACGCCGTGCTCTCGACGGATCGAGTGCTCAGCATCCAGCCGAAGGTGGATGGCAAGCCGTACGGCGCGCCGGTGACCATGCGCGTCGGCCTCCACTACCACAACGGCCACTATAATATCGCGCCCAAGCTGATGACGATCGAGAGGCAGACGGAGCCCTCCATGCAGCCGTCGAGGGTCGAGTTCCAGGGCGTCTACGAGCGGAAGGAAAAGCTGAGCACGCGCATTCTCTTCAGCGACATCGGTATTAATTTTTCCGGCGACGTGAAGGACCCGCTGAAGCTGAAATTTCCCACGGTCATCGGCTACGCGCTCACCTTCGGGCCGTCGCACCAGATCCCGCAGGACACGCCGGTGGAGGAGATGAAAAAACTGACCGAGGGCTACACGGTGAAATTCTACGACCCGAAGCGCGTGGGAAAGGTCTATGGCTACTGGGACTTCCAGCAGTCGCAGGGGAACGTCGTCGAGGCGCAGGTGATCGGACCGTGGGGCCCGCGCCGTCTCAGCATCGAGATGCCGGCGACGCGCGAGAACGACAAACAGTTCGGTTACTTTTACAACTACCTCGTGCACCGGTTCTACAAGGGCGGCTGGGCCTTCCGCCGGCAGGGCACGGACAAGGTCGTCCCCGGCCCGCTGATTCTGCGGGTCGATTAGATCGCGAGGCAGGGCTGATGTCGCGCAAGCGGGTGTCGGGCACTCAGACGAAAGTTGGACTGGCGCGCGTCATGCCTTGTGGAGGAGCGCGAAATCCAAACGAAGCCGGCCCGCGGAAGCACGGAGTACGAGGGAGCGTGCGCCCCCCTTCTCCATCTGCGATGGCCATCCATCAACCCGACGCTGACGCCGGCTGTCTCGTCAGCCAGTCTCACCGATGGAACCCTGCTGCGATGCAATCTTTTCACCGATCGATGACGATTTTCTGACAACCCAAGCGCACCTTTCATACATCTTTGTTCCACGATGAAATCCCACATCCTCTGCCTCGCACTTTGCATCTCCACGCTCGTTGTGCCTTTTGCCGCAGTGCCGCTCCGCGCGGCGGAGCAGGCGCGGCGAAGTGAGATCGATGAAACCACTCGCTTCATTTTTTACAGCGTCCTGGAGGGGCTGTATGAGGATGGGCTCTCGAAAGAGGACGTCGGGCAGATCCTCATGCGGCGGGAGAAGGAGACGTATTTTCATTTCATCCTCGCGTGCCCGGTCTGCAATCCGACCATCTGGGTGCTGGAAGCGTATCAGGCGAGGCCCGATCAGTTTTACGGCATGAAACGGCCGGGCTCCACGTTCGGGCAGGGCCTCACGCCGGAGCTTCGCGAGCAACTCTACAGCAAGGATCCGACACAGCGGCTGACCGCCATCAACTCCCTCGTGCAAACCTGGATGGAACGCCGGATGAAAAACCTCCGCCTTTCCGCGGATGAAAGAACGGCGCTCACCAAGCAGTTGGAGTTGAAGCGGGAGGAGGGAATGAAAGCGCTCGAGCGTTTCCGCAAAAAGCAGCACGGCGAGAATCTCGGCGTCGAGCAGGCCGCGCCCGCTTACGTGGACCTGACCGAGTGCGCGGTGTGCAACGGCGCCGTGGGCAAGCCGATGAAGCTTCCGAAACGCTGAGTCCGCTGCGACTGGCTCTCCTCGCTCCAATAAACCGCGCACTCGTTTTGGTGAGGTGACAATTTGCAAGGTTTGCCGCAGCTTCCGTGCGAACCAAATTCATGACGACCATCCGCTCCTCCCGACTCATCCTCCCGGCGCTGCTGCTCGGGTCCGCGCTCACGCTTCACGCGCAGACAACGGAAACCAAACCCAAGCCGAAAGCGCCGCCCTTCGTGATCCCGACGGACATCAATGGCCTCAAGACGATCATCACCGCGCCCGCGAAGACGAAGCCGCTCAAGGTCGCGATTTTCGATGGCAAGGGCGCGGGCAACAGCGGCATCGACAACACCGAGTCACGCCTCAAGTCGATCCCGGGCGCCATCGTCACCCGGGTGAAAGCAGAGGACTGGGCCACGATCGATCTGAAGCAATTCGATATCGTCGTCTTCTCCGGCGGCTCGGGCAGCGCACAGGCCGAGGCCATCGGCGAAGCGGGCCGGAACAACGTGCGCGAGTATGTGCGCGGCGGCGGCGGCTATGTGGGGATCTGCGCGGGCGCCTACCTCGCCTGCTCGAATTTCAAGTGGGGCCTCGGCATCCTCAATGCCGGCACCGTCTCCAGCAAATGGCAGCGCGGCCATGCATTCGTGGATTCCGAGATCACCGACGACGGACGCAAGCTCCTCGGCGACGTCAAAGGCACTTTCAAAGTGCGATACCACAACGGCCCCATCATCAAGCCCGCCGAACGCACCGATGTCCCCGCATACACGCCCGTCGCCTTCTTCCGCTCCGAGATCGCCGAGTATGGATCGCCGGTCGGCGTCATGGTGAACTCGCCCTCGCAAGCCCTCGGCACTTTTGGGAAAGGCCGCGTCTTCATCTCCAGCCCACATCCGGAAAATACACCCGGCCTGGAACACTTCATCCCGCGGGCCGCACTCTGGGCGGGCGGCATGGACGCGCCTTGACTGGCATCCACCTGAAATCTCGCGCGTGGTCACGCGCCGAAGCAGCAGTGGCTTTCGCCGCGCTTTTCCTGTGCCGTTTGCCGATGGACTGGTAAGAGCCACTGCAATCCCCCCATGAGCCAGCAATCTTCCCGCGCGGAAAACCTGTTCAATGCCGCCGCCACCTTGGGCTCGCCGGCGGAGCGCAGTGTGTTTCTGGATCGGGAGTGTGCGGGCGATGCGGAATTGCGGGAGGCGGTGGATGCGAGGTTGCGCGAGCGGAACGATGCAGCCGCGAGTTTTCACGATGCGCCCACGCTCATCGCGCCGCTGGATGCCACCATGCTGCTGCCGGAACCGGCCGGTGAGGACGCGACGATCGTATCCGCGCCGGCCCATGGCGGCATGGCGATGCTCGGCCACACGCCTGCGAAACAGGGCGCTCCAGTGACTCTGCCGGAAGAGAGCTACGCCGTCGGCGGCGAGATCGCGCGGGGCGGGATGGGCACCGTCCTCGAAGCGGAGGATCGCAAGCTCGGGCGGAAGGTGGCGATGAAGGTGATGCGCCTGGATGCCTCGGCGAGCGAGGATGCCCGCAGCCGCTTCGTGCGCGAGGCCACCGTGCTCGCGCGGCTGGAGCATCCGAACATCGTGCCCATCCACGAGCTGGGCTGGGATGCGGAGAGCCGGCTCTTTTACACGATGAAGCTCGTGCAGGGCCGCACGCTCCAGGCGATCCTCAACGGGCTGAAGGCGCGCGACGCGGACTTCGTGGGCCACTACACGCTGGACCGGCTGCTCACGCTCTTCCGGAAGATCTGCGACGCGCTCTCGATGGCGCACGCGAAGGGCATCATCCACCGCGATCTGAAGCCGGAGAATGTGATGGTGGGCGAGTTCGGCGAAGTGCTCGTGATGGACTGGGGCATCGCGAAAATCCTCGGCGACGCGGCGCAGATCGCCGAGGAATCCGCGCGCAAGGCGGAGGCCACGGAGGCGGGCACGGCGGGGAAATTCCGTGACATGGCGGATGAAGAACTGCGACGCGGTTCCGCGGAGGTGACGATGGACGGCACGGTGATGGGCACGCCGCATTACATGTCGCCGGAACAGGCGGAGGGGCACGTGTCGGAGATCGACCAGCAGTCGGACGTGTTTTCGCTCGGCGCGATCCTTTACGCGCTGCTCACGCTGCATCCGCCGGTCGAGGCGCTGTCGATCCGCGAGGTGCTCGAACGCATCCGGCAGGGGGACATCCGCCCGCCGACGACTTTCAACGTGACGACGAAGGGCGGCAAAGGCCAGTCGATCGAAGAC